>NZ_CP121663.1:1500000-1773801 GCF_029714285.1 Rhizobium sp. CB3090 | reverse complement strand
GGCACTCTCTCCGTTGGGCAAGCTTACTAAGCGCCTGGATGGTTAGCGTTTCATGAAAGATCGCGTAATTACGGAGATTGCCGATATTACCGGCATTCTCCGTAGATTGCCGAGATAACGTGATTCTATCGCCGACCGCAACCGCCCGGGTTCCCCGCGGGGAACTTTGCCCGGACATCATAAATAAGAGGGAGTTCCCCGCGGGGAACTCCTGTCTCGTCATCATGATCACGGCGGGAACTGCGAACTGTCGTCGTCGTTATGCCATCAGGCTACAGCGACGGAGAAATACCATGGAAATCGCAGGACGACCCGGCTCGCATGCGCTCAGCGCGTTTTTTGACGACGAATCCGACGCCGAAAAGGCGTCCGAAGAGCTTATGGAAGCCGGCATACCGAAAGACGCCATCACCATGACGCCCGGAAACCGGCCCGACGTACCACTGATCGATCATATCGGCTTCGTCGACGCCTTGAACGGGTTCTTCTTTACGGAAGAGCAGCGCAAGAACTATGCGGAAGCGCTTCGACGCGGGGGTGCCCTGGTGACCGTGCAGGAAGTCAGCAAGGAGCAGCACGACACCGCGCTGAACATCCTCACGGAAAGGGGAAGCATCGATATGGACGAGCGCGTGGAGGAATGGCGGCGCGAGAATTGGAAGTAGATGAATCCGCAAGCCAGATAACAACGTCTTGCTCAACCGGCGCAGCGACGCGGCGACAGCGGTCTGCGGCGGTTTATGATACGCGAAATCGAAATCATCGATGCTGATGACGTAGACGCGCAGCATAGCGAGTCGTGCTTTTCTTATATAAATCGATCCGCCGCCGCCTTAGTCGCATGCTTGGGAATAAAAATGAAAAGAGCATGTCGAAATCATGCCGGCTCGAGCGTCTTAGGGAATGGAGGGCGCTGCGGGAGGGCGTCCATGCCGCACTAAGATCGATCGCAAAAATAGAGGGGTTAAGCGGATATGAGCGTTTCCTATCGTTGGGTTATCGTGGCCGCCGGCGCGCTGATGACCTGCGTTGCGCTTGGCGCGATGTTTTCACTGGCTATTTTTCAAGTGCCGATCGCCACGGCCACCAATTGGTCGCACGCAGGCATCGCGAGCGCGATGACGCTCAATTTCGTGGTGATGGGTCTCGGCGGGTTCTTATGGGGGGCGGCGAGCGACCGCTTCGGGCCTCGCATCGTCGTGTTGATAGGCGCAGTGCTCCTGGGACTTGCACTTGTGCTGGCGAGCCGCGCGGGATCGCTTCTCGAATTTCAACTGACCTACGGCATTCTCGTCGGCCTCGCCGCCAGTGCATTCTTTGCGCCGATGATCGCGGCCACCACCGCCTGGTTCGAGGAAAACCGCAGCCTCGCCGTTTCACTGGTTTCCGCCGGCATGGGCGTTGCGCCGATGACGATTTCGCCATTCGCCCGCTGGCTAATCTCGGCCTATGACTGGCAGACGGCCATGATGCTCATCGGGTGTCTCGCCTGGATATTATTGGTGCCAGCAGCGCTTCTTGTGCGACGCGCGCCTGCGGCTGAGGGTGGTCCGGCGGCCGAACCTGCGGCCCAAGGCCCCAGCGTACCGCTCGGACAGATATTCCGATCGCCGCAATTTCTCGTTCTCGGAGGAACCTTCTTTGCCTGCTGTGCGGCGCATTCAGGTCCGATCTTCCACATGGTAAGCTATGCGACGATCTGTGGCGTGGCGCCGATGGCGGCAGTCAGCATCTACAGCGTCGAAGGGTTGGCGGGGCTTGGCGGCCGGCTTCTATATGGCACGCTTGCCGACAGGCTCGGCGTCAAGCCGGTCCTCGTTGCGGGCCTGCTGGTGCAGGCGGCAGCGCTCGCGACCTATCTCCTCGTTAGCCAACTCAGCGAATTCTACGCACTCGCGGTCATCTTCGGCAGCGCCTATGGCGGGGTCATGCCGCTTTATGCGGTGCTTGCGCGCGAATATTTCGGCCCGCGCGTCATCGGCACTGTCTTCGGCGCGGTAACGATGCTGTCGAGCATTGGAATGGCGTTCGGTCCGCTGGCGGGCGGCTGGATCTTCGATACGTTCGCGAACTATTCCTGGCTCTTCATCGGATCGTCCATGGTCGGGCTCGGCGCGGTCGCCATCGCGCTCGCCTTTCCGCCCTTGCGGCGCGTCGGGCTTCAACCGGCATAACCTGAATTTGCGGACGATCTCGGCGATCCGAGACTATGACTGTTACGGACGCCGGTCTCCTCATGCGCGATATTGGAGGTCACGCTTGGCATCCTTCGGCCAGGGCGGTGAAAGAATGAGCGATTCTGGACATTACCGCGCCACTTCTCCGCCTTACGCACAGTTTTAGACGGTGGACGCAAGTTGCCGGCATTGCTTTTTTCAATTTTTGGTCAACACTTCTCTCGCGCATCAGATGCGTGGCCTCTGGGGGGAGGAAATCTGGAGGACATGCACCGGCGCAAGGTTTGCCGAGCGGACCCGCCGGGAAACCAAGCGCAATGTCAACATGGGAGGGTACGGCGCGGCTCTGGCTGTCCATATCCTTGGTGCAACTGGGAGGAACAAAAAATGGCAACCACCTCTGTAGGTGAAGCTTCTGGTCGAGGTATGACCAGAGAAGAGAAGAAGGTGATCTTTGCATCTTCGCTCGGAACTGTTTTCGAATGGTATGATTTCTATCTCTATGGTTCTCTGGCCACATTCATCGGTGCGGCCTTTTTCAGTGATTATCCGGAGGCGACCCGCAATATTTTCGCGCTGCTCGCTTTTGCGGCGGGCTTCCTTGTCCGGCCGTTTGGCGCCCTGGTCTTCGGACGGATCGGCGATCTCGTCGGCCGCAAATATACGTTTCTGGTCACGATCACGATCATGGGTCTGTCGACCTTCCTGGTCGGCATCCTGCCGGGTTCGGCCAGTTGGGGCATCATCGCCCCGGTCATTCTGATTGCATTGCGCCTGCTGCAGGGCCTGGCGCTCGGCGGGGAATATGGCGGCGCGGCCACCTATGTCGCGGAACATGCGCCCAATGACCGGCGCGGCTATTACACATCCTGGATTCAGACGACGGCAACGCTCGGACTCTTCCTGTCGCTCATCGTCATTCTGGTGGTGCAGAATTGGCTGGGCAAAAGCGCCTTTGCCGATTGGGGCTGGCGTGTCCCCTTCATTCTGTCCTGCGTCCTTCTCGGCATTTCCGTCTGGATTCGGCTATCGCTCAGTGAATCGCCGGCATTCCAAAAGATGAAGGAAGAGGGCAAAGGCTCCAAAGCGCCGCTGTCGGAGGCTTTCGGACAGTGGAAGAACGCCAGGATCGCTCTGCTCGCGCTTCTTGGCCTCACGGCTGGCCAGGCGGTCGTCTGGTATGCGGGCCAGTTCTATTCGCTGTTCTTCCTGCAGAACGTGCTGAAAGTCGATGGCCAATCGGTCAATATCATGATCGCCATAGCCCTCGTGATCGGCAGCGGCTTCTTCGTCGTGTTCGGCTGGCTATCCGACAAGATCGGCCGCAAGCCGATCATCATGGCGGGCCTGGCCTTGGCGATCCTGACCTATTTCCCGCTGTTCAACGCGTTGACCCGCGCGGCAAACCCGGCTCTCGCCCAGGCGGAGCAGACGATCCGCGCTACCGTCACCGCTGCGCCCGGCGATTGCACCTTCCAGTTCAACCCGGTCGGCACGGCGAAATTCAACAGCTCCTGCGACATCGCGACGTCATTCCTGTCGAAGAGCTCCGTTCCCTATGTCACCGTCGCTGGCCCGGCCGGCCAGCCGGCAACGGTCACGGTGGCCGATACGACCGTCACCTCATTCGATGCCGTCGCCGCGGGTGCGGACGCTGCGGCAAAGAACGCCGCGTTCACGCATGATCTGAATCTTGCTTTGCAGAAGGCGGGCTTCCCGCTTGCCCGCGATCCGGCCAAGATACCGGATGCTAAGCTCGATAGCTTCATTGCCGCAAATCCCGAACTCGGCCTCAATTCAGCGACGGTCCGCGCTGGGGAAAAGACGGTCACTCCGGTCGCCGACCTCATTAAGGCGAAGCTGCTCACAGCGGAACAGGCAGCCGGGGCGGCGGAAATGCCCGTTTACACCGTACCGAACGGTGGCGCGTTTAAAATGGTCGCCGATCCCAATGCGGTAAACTGGCCGCTCACCATCGCCATTCTCACCATTCTCGTTATCTATGTGACCATGGTCTACGGTCCCATTGCCGCGATATTGGTCGAGATGTTCCCGACCCGCATCCGCTATACCGGCATGTCCTTGCCCTACCATATCGGCAACGGCTGGTTCGGCGGCCTGCTTCCGGCAACGGTCTTTGCGATGAGCGCCGCCAAGGGCGATATCTATTACGGTCTTTGGTATCCGATCGCGGTTGCGGCCATGAGCCTTGTCATTGGCCTTATCTTTATCCGCGACACCAAGGGCGTCGACCTCAACGCTATCAAATAGCAACGCAAGCAAAGCCCGGCGCGAGACATCGCGCCGGGCTCACTGTCTCTGACGTTTGGCATTTACGCCACCATCGCGTCAGCAGGCGCTCAAGCGCGCTCCGCCCAGATTTTTGCCAGTTCGACAAGCGTCCTGACGCCCTTCTCCATGTCCTGCCGGCTGACCCATTCGAGCGGCGAGTGAAAGGCATGGCCGCCGGCGAAGATGTTGGCGCAGGGCAGGCCCATGAACGACAGCCGGGAGCCGTCGGTGCCGCCGCGGATGCTGCCGCGAACAGGCGTCATGCCGGCGCGCCGGACGGCTTCGATGGCGTAGTCTGCGATCTCCGGATGGCGGTCAAGGATGGGCTTCATGTTGCGGTACTGCTGCTTGACCCTGAAGGAATAGGTGGAGCCGGGATAATCCGCCATCACCTCTTTTACGATCGCCTCGAGCATGGTCTCCTTGCTGGCGAGACCGCCATCGTCGAAGTCGCGGACGATAAGGCTGAGGGCTGCCTTTTCCATCGAACCGCTCACACCCGTCGGGTGAACGAAGCCATCCCTGCCGTCCGTCGTCTCCGGCGCCATGTCCTTCGGCAGTCGGCTGATGATGTCGCCGGCGATCTTGATAGCATTCTCCATTTTGCCCTTGGCGAAGCCGGGATGGATGGCGACGCCTTGAATGGTGATTTCGACACCATCGGCAGAGAATGTTTCATCCTCGATATGACCGGCCGTTTCGCCGTCGACGGTGTAGGCGAACGCGGCGCCGAGCTTCGTCAGATCGACCTTATCGACCCCGCGTCCGATTTCCTCATCGGTCGTGAACAGGAGCTTGATCGTTCCATGTTCGATCTGCGGATTGTCGACCAAGAACTGAGCTGCCGTCATGATCTCCGCAAGGCCAGCCTTGTCATCGGCGCCGAGCAGCGTCGTGCCGTCTGACGTGATGATGTCGTTGCCGATCTGGTCGCGCAGGACCGGATTATCGCTGACGCGAATGACCTGTTGCGGATCGCCTGGAAGCTGAATGTCACCGCCGGCATAATTTCGCAGGATTTGCGGCTTGACGTTCGTTCCGGTGAAGTCGGGTGCGGTATCCATATGCGAACAGAAGCAGATGACCGGGACTGGCCTGTCGACATTGGAGGGAATGGTTGCGTAGACGTAGCCGTGCTCATCGAGATGAGCATCGGAAAGGCCGATCGCCAGCAATTCCTCGACCAGGATACGGCCTAGGTTCCTCTGCTTTTCCGTGGAGGGCTGTGTCGATGACTTGGGATCCGACTGGGTGTCGATGACGACATAGCGAAGGAAGCGATCGGTAACGGTATCGGTCATGAGCTCAGGGTCCAATATGTGCCTATCGGCGATAGCTCAGCTATAGCCTTGGTCGGTGTGGTCGTGAATGCATTTTCGTTTTGCCGCTGCGTTTTGTCGGCCGGGGCAAGATATGCCAGCTCCCAGCATCGTCTGGGATCGTCAAGTCCGTGCCGCTGCAGCCGCCTCAATCGAAGTAATTAGGAATTTTAGCCCGTTTGACAGATTGAGATAACCTCAGATAGCATTTAAAATTCACAGCACCTAAAGGGTGTTAACCCATGCCGAAAGGCCGCCTGGGGCGGCACGCGTTGTCCGCGATCGATGGCATATGAAATCCTCAATCCAGACCTGAACATACCTCTGCCGGAAGTCGAGATTGAACAGGAGCAGATTATGAGTGCCGCGCCGTTGAACAACCCACCCGTTATCGTGGACCTCACAATATGGGAGGATGATCCGGCAAGTGGGGTATTCACCACAGCCCCTAAACCGGACGTCACGCTACCGCCCCTCAAGTTTTTGATTCCAGGGGCAGTGCAGCCCGTCAGCAATGACATCAACTCCTTCGCATTCCGATATTGGACCGCCGCAGAGGCATTGAAACGAGGCGCGAATTTCTGGGCACCGATAGTCCCGCAACCAAAATGGTGGCAAAGGGGCGAAACCCTGGAGGTGCATCTCGATCGATGGGAAGATTTGGAAGCCGACTACGATCGGACCGCGTTGAATTTCTATCACGGACCTTCAGCTTGCGGGACAGTCTATTCCTGCGCGAGCCCGGATGTGGTCTGTCATGAATTGGGGCACGCCATTCTTGATGCGATCAAACCATGCCTGTGGACAGCCCACCTTCAAGAGGTCGCATCCTTTCACGAAACCTTCGGCGATATAAGCGCTATACTATGTGCGCTGCAGTTGCCGTCATTACGCCAGGCCATATTGGTGGAGACCTATGGCAACCTCTGCGGTGACTCCAGACTTTCGCGGATCGGCGAGCAATTCGGGACTGCTGTGCACGCCCTTTATCCGAAAGACGCCGATCCCAATTGCCTTCGCAACGCGTCGAGCTTTTTCGCCTATCGCGACCCGTCAAGTCTCCCTTCCAGCGCGCTGACGACGAGTCTCTCGTCCGATCCGCATTCTTTTTCGCGGGTCTTCACGGGCGCGCTATTCGAAGCATTCGCGGACATGCTGACCGTCTCCGCCGCTGATCCCACTGCGCCGACGTCAAACGAGCTGCTCGCCGTCACTCTGGAAATGAGAGACATCTTGGCCGGAGGCGCGATGAAGGCTCGTAAAGTTTCTGGATACTTTGCGGAGGTCGCCACAACCATCGCGCTTGAAGGCGCTCAGAAAAATCATGACTATCTCGGAATATTCCTGAGCGCATTCGTTGGCCATTCCATCTTGTCGATGGAAACGGCTGCGACCATTCAGTCATCCTCGGACATTCTTCAAAGCGAATTTGACGAGATGGCGGATGAGGGGCAATTCGCTGCTGAATCGATGATTCTCCCTGCATCGCGTTACGGTCTTGCCGAGGACTTGTACGTCGAGATGGTCTCTACGCCACCGGGTTTCTCCGCGCGCAGCGCGGGCACGGATGGCAAGTCGATTGAGCAAACAAGCTTGCCGATCGCGACCGAGGCTTTTGTCGACGAGTTATTCATGACGGGACAGGTCGATTATAACGACTATGGCGCTAGGGGCTTCAAGTCCTACGGCAGACGCCGAAGCAAGACACATGAACTTGTCCGCATGGATGGCGGTCTGACTTTGCAGCGGCGGCTGTTTCATTAGCTGAGAAAGTACGAACGGACTTATGGCGTGCAAAGGGTTGTCTCGGTGGAAGACCCGCCGGGATCCATCATGGTGGGGAGGATGGGATGGCAGCCGTAACTGGAGACTTTGCAAACCGCATTCTATGCATGAAATTGGCGCTCGGCATGGCTGTCGTCATAATATCAGCCGGACCGGCCATTGCTCAATCGGCCCCTTCCGATCCAGCGTCCAACATGCCGGACTGTACCTATCAGGGCACCGACTATCTGCTGTCCGTCACCAATCCGCCCCCAGACGATCGGCAGCTCATCATGGATCTCATTCATCGATACAATTGGGCCTTGGACGACGGCTCGCTCGTCGGCGTCGACGAGATGCTGCGCGATGATGTCACCTATGAACTTTGCAACTCTATCGAAAAACAGGTCGTGTTGAAAACAAACAAGCTACAGCTTGAACAGTATCTCGAAGATCTTTCGAACGAACTGGATAAAAACCGAAGCATGACTAGGCATATCGAGAGCAACACACTTCTCAATGCGGTCGACGCGAATACGGTGCAAGGAAAAACGACCGTCGTCGTCACCATCCAGTTCGGGGGGATCGAAACGCCGGTGGTCGATTACACGGGAGCCCTTCATACCGTTTTCAAAAAGGACGGTAGCGGCTGGAAATTCTCAAGCATCATTCTCATTACGGACGGGCCCAAGATCAGCTTCAGAGCGCGGTAGTTGTTAGCTTTCCTGCGTGCCGAGGAGATGATTTTGCGGCATATTGGTCTGAAATCGATCCTGATTGCAACTATGGCAAGCTTGCCGCTCAAGACAAGCTGGCCGGGGGGGAAGCAGGCGGAGCTGGCGACCATTCACAGCCTTGCCGCACAAATGGCCGCCTTTGCAATCCTGAGGGTCGAGACTTCACGCTGCGATGAAAGTGAGCGTTGCGATCGATCGACAGGCTGCATCTCCCCCATACCTCCGCGGGAACCTGCCACGGAAGCGCTGCCTGACGATGAAAACCATCGGCTCTACGTGCGCGACCTGCAGGTTTTTCAGCTTTGCCGGCAATTGGTGCTGGCCGCGCCAACCTCAGTGAGAGCTACTGTTCAACCGATCGGCGATGACAACCGGGAGGCCGAGAACCGCAAATTCGCTGAGACGGTCGACCGCTGGAACGGCGATATCCTGTGGGCGCCTGCGTCTCAAACCAGCGATGTGATCACGCGGTTCGGTGACGAGGCGCGCGCTGTTTTCGGCCCCATTCCCGACGGTGATTGCACGGACGATGTGGCGCAAACCATACCTCTGCAGATCGACGGGAATGTGGTGGACCTGAAGCCCAATCCGGCGAAGCCTGGAAATCCGCTGGAATTCCAGCATCGCGACGCAGCCGGTTCTATCGTCAAATGGACCGACACCATAGGGCGATGCGACAAACCTTCGCTTGCCGGCAGCGTCACCTATTGCGGCATGAATTCGCGGATGAGCCGTGTCGTCAAAGGCAATATCGAATGGCTTTCCTTCTGCCGCAAATCCACATCGAGCCTCGAAATCGAGCCCGACGCCTATTGGCAAAGATCAAACCCGAAATTCTCCCGACTGGGCATCATCGGATTCAACAGAGCGACCGGAGAAATCGTGTTCTTCGATGGCACGAAGAAGCGCAAGGAGTTCGACTGGACACAGACTTTCAAGCCACCGGGCGGGCATTCCTATTCCGATCGACAGGGTCGCGCCGCAGCGGAGGCGCTATATGATCCGACGTTTCAGATCGCATGTTCGGCCTGTCACGACAACAAGAATGCTTATGTTGTCGATCCACATATCGGCATGGCAAGGGTTGGATATTCATCCGACACTGGCGAGCGGAGAGAGCGGGCATTCAGTCTGGGTAACTATCTGCCTGGCACGCCACGCAACGATAATTCGCCATTCCGCATCATTGGTTCGGGCTATACCAGCACTCACGCCGCCGCAATCCGACGAGCGAAAACGGTCGCCGATCCCAACGGCAACTGCACCAGATGCCACACGCTGACGACACAGGTTACCGGGCAACGCTTTGCCTCCGATGCCGTTGCACAGGATCCGTGGATTTCGCGGCCGCGTTGGGCGCAGCTTCTGCAGCTACGCGCCGAACAAATGAAACTCCATGAGATCGATAGCCACAGGACGGATTGGGCGCGCCAGTCCGGACAGGGAAAGATCCATCCGTGGATGGTCCCCATCGACGGCAATGACCTGTCAACCTCGATGCCGGAGATCAGTTCCGACGACTGGCATGAACTCAGCAATTGCCTTTGGGACGCCGGGGGAACTGAATGCGGTTACCGGCCGCTTTACACGGAATGCCCCGCACCGAGCATGGGATCGCGGGGCAACAATACCAAACCCGTGGATTTTGCCGCCACATCGCTTCCTCTCCCACCGGGAGAACAGGGCGGCGACCGCAGGCTTCGATTGCACTGGAACTATCTGAACGATCTGGGTGGTGTGCCGGAAAGAGATGATGTCCGCTTCGATGTCGCGCTCAACTCAGTGCCAATCCCATCATCCGCCCAGCCGCCGGCGGAGGATGATTATCCGACGATGGCCGAAACCGAAGGCAAGGATTTCGTCGCCCTGGAGAGCGAGATCGGCAAATCGGGCGCAGCGATGCTGATCCGCAACATCGCCTATTTCGGACATGTAAAATTCACCGAACCAACCCCATCGCTCACCCCGCGAGAGTTCAGGCTGGATCTCCCAGCCCAATGTAATCGCCGCTATCTGGCCCGGATTCTTCCCAAGAGATTCTGTTTCGATCAAAGCGGCATCAAATATGCCGAGGAGGGCGATCTGCTTTATGCCGACGTTCGATGCGACTAGAAGCGGCCCTTTTATATTTGAAATTACTTATGCAACAACGGCTAAAAATGCTAAACTTCAGGGAGGGATATCCGAAGATAAGAGGCAAAGGCATGCACCGTTTCACTGGGGGATCCAATGGACGATGTACGGGAATGGCTGCGCGAACTGAGGCTCGATCATCTCGCCGACATATTCGCCAAGAACCAAATAGATTTCGACAGCCTCCGCCTTCTCTCCGAAGGGGATCTGCAGGATATGCGGATTCCTCTGGGTCCACGCCGGAAGATTCTGGCGGGCATCAAGCTATTGAACAGCGAGCCCGACGCGGTACTGCCGTCGCCGGCGGTCGAACGCCGGCAGTTGACGATATTGTTTTGCGATCTCGTCGGGTCCACGGAGTATGCGACGCAGCTTGATCCGGAAGACTTCAGCCATCTTACCCAAACCTACCTGGCAGCCTGCACGCTCGCGGTAAAAAGCCATAACGGTATTGCTGCAAACTATATCGGCGACGCTTTCCAGGCCCTGTTCGGATATCCGATTGCCGAAGAAGATGACGGCGAACGCGCATTGCGCCTTGCTTTCGATATCCTGCGCATCGTGCCGCAGATCGAAGTGCCGCAGGGACCGCCTCTGCGCGTCCGGATCGGGATAGCGAGCGGATTAGTAGTGGTCGGAGATTTTGTCGGAGCGCCCGCCGGGGTTTCGACGGTCGCTCTCGGCTCGATCCCGAACCTAGCCCAGAGGCTGCAAACGCTGGCCGAGCCGCAGACGATACTGACCGATCAAAAGACCTATGAGATCACGGCCGGCGCATTCGAATTTGCCGATCTCGGGCTGCGGACGCTCAAAGGATTTTCGTCGCCGCAGCAGGTCTGGCGTGCCGAAAAGGCGAATATTCTGGAAAACCGTTTTGCAAAAAGAACGCGGTTGACCGAACTCGTCGATCGGCGTGAGGAAATGACGCGTGTCCTTAAACTCTGGCGCGACGTGATTTCCGAAAAGCGCGGCCAAGCGCTCCTGATCTCCGGCGAACCGGGAATCGGCAAATCGAGGCTGGTCTTCGAGGTTCAGCGGCAAATTCCGCAATGCACAGTGCTGACACTCCAGTGTTCCAGAGCCTATTCGAACACCGCGCTCTTTCCTTTCCTCAGCCTGCTTAAGCGCTACGCAGGCATCGCGGCCGACGATGCCCCTAATGTATTGCTGGATAAGCTCAAAGCTGTCCTCGCGCTCAGCGAGGTTCCGATTGCCAGCTCGCTGCCCATTTTCGCCGAGCTGCTGTCCATCGAACAGGCAGGCGTCCCGATCTCCGATTTGACCGCCGCGCGCCAGCGCGATGTTTCGCACAGAATCCTGATCGACTGGCTTCATCACATTTCTCGGATCAGTCCGGTTCTGCTGTCGATCGAAGACGTTCACTGGATCGATCCTTCATCGCGCGAGGTCGTTGGGATGCTTGTCGGAGAAGCCATCTCATTTCCGATGCTGATCCTGATTACCTCTCGCGAGACATCGCTCGGCAATGACAGGGAACCGGAGCCTTTGTGCAAAATCGGCTTGGAGCGGCTGAGCAACGACGACGCTGCTATGCTCGTCCGTCACATCGATGAAGGCAACAATCTGTCCGACGAGACGAGCCTGTCGCTATTGGCCAAGGCGGAAGGCGTTCCGCTCTTCGTCGAGGAGCTTGCCCGTGCGGTGCTGGAAACGGTGCCTTCCGCCGACGGGGACCTGTCAGGCCGGCAAAAATCCACGCTTTCCGTGCCGAGCTCCCTGCAATCGTCATTGCTCTCGCGCCTTGACAAGATCGGCCCGGCAAAGGCGGTCGCCCAGATTGCTGCCGTGGTCGGACGCGAATTCGATGCGAAGCTTGTCGCACATCTCTGCGGTATTGCACGTCCCGTCCTCGACGCAACACTTAGCCGGCTCATCGAGTCAGGCCTGGTCATACCGCAGCTGTCAGCGGGCGGCCAGAACTATGCTTTTGCGCATGCGCTCCTGCAGGAATCGGCCCGGGATACGCTGCTGCGTGAACGATGCCGGGAACTCCACGGCCAGGTTGCCGAAGCAATCGAGCAAATCCACCCGAAGCTTGCGGCGGAGCATCCGGAAATCCTGGCACAGCATTTCGCCGAAGCCGAGCTGTTCGAGCGGGCCGCCGATTGCTGGCTTGCCGCGGGGCTCAATGTCGGCAAGACATGGGCGAAGGTCGAGGCGGCGAACATGTTTGCGAATGGCTTGGAATGCCTGGCCAAATTGCCGGAGTCGCCCGAGCGCGACAGGAAGGAGCTTCGTCTGGAACTGGAGCGCGGCGACGTGCTCTATGCGACATTCGGCTATGTTACCGCCGGAGGCAGTGCCGCCTACCGCAATGTCTTGCGGCTCAGCGAAAAACTGGAGGATTCCGAAGCACCGATCCGCGCGCTCGACGGCATCTTCGGAACAGCGTTCAACTCTGCCCGCTTTGCAGATGCACTCTGGGCAAGCGACCAGCTTATCGATATCGGCAGAATTCGCAGCAGCCTCAGAGCCGCGGTCCTTGGAATGCAGTTCAAAGGCATGACGCTCTTTGCACAGGGCCACTTCACACAGGCCCGCGAATATCTCGAGGCGGCGCTTCGCTATATCGGGCACGCCGATGAGATCGGCAGTGATTTTCCAAGCATGGCGATGTCTTATCTTGCCTGGACCCTGCAATTGATCGGCCTGGATCAGGCGGCCATCGAATTGTACCGCGATGCGGAAGCCGATGCGCGCCGGCATTCCGCCTACAGGCTTGCCGCCTGCCTCGGCAACGGCTGTATTCTCCACGCATTCCGTGGCGACACCGGGCCGCTGCACCGCATGGTCGACGAATTATCCGTCCTCGCAAAGGAAAACGGCTTTCGCATGTGGCAGAACATGGCCTCCTTTTTCCACGGCTGGCTGATGGTCCGGGTGGATAATGATCCACGCGGCCTGGAAAAAATGCGGCATACCTGCGACAATCTTGGAGAGCAGGAGATCGATAAATCCTGTTACCTCGGCCTGCTCGGAGATTGCTATCTGCAATCAGGTGATCTCCATGCGTGCCTGGCAACTCTGAACCAGGCGCTTGAGCTGGTTGCCAGCACCAGCGAAAACTATTTCACGGCCGAGTTGTTGCGTTTAAAAGGCGAAGCTTTATCGCGTCTGGATTCTACCGATGGCGAGGCGGAGGATTGTTTGTACAGCGCCATCGAATTTGCCCACGAGCAACAAGCGCGAATGTGGGAGATGAAGGCTGCAGACAGCCTCAATCGGATCCAGGGACTGAAAACGCGCAAGCCAAACGCGTGAACCATCCGGCTCAACGAGCAAGTATCGCTTGCCTGCGCGACGACCGCGTTCGAAACGACGCGGTCATCATGTATCCACTGATAGCGTCCAGGGCGTACCTTCGCTCACGGCAAGGTACGCCCTGGTGAAATGCAATGGAGATTTGCTTATTCTATCGTGCTCAGCGTCACTGACGTACCGGTAGCGGCGAGATTGAGCCCGAGTTGCCCGGTTACGCTGATTGTCTGAAGATGGATGGAGCCGGAGGTGCCGCCGACAAGAATGTTGGCGCCGACGCCGGCACCGAGGGTCGCTTCGGCGGTAATGCCCTGATAAAGACCACTCAAGGCACCGTGATGATAGCCGGCTGTCGGGGCAAAGACGAGCCAGACAAGCCGGCTGCGGGTTGTGAAGCCGAGATCGACGCCCATTTTTCGGATAGCACCGGTATAATGGTCCACACGCTCCTTCCCGACGGTCGAGCGGAATACACAATCAACTTCCTTGGCCGATCCGAGTACATACCCGACACCCCCGCCGATGTCGCACGTAAGATAGCCGATCTTCACGCCATTGCGCTCGTCCGGTTCCACGTAGGTTGTCTGCAAGTCGGCCGCACGCGCCGCCGCGGCACCGGTGACGATCAATGATGCTGCTGAAAATGCCGTCGCGAGTAATTTTTTCATCTTTTCTCTCCTTGTCAGAGTATGCGGGGTGTAAGGCACCCACTTCGTCGGGCCGTTGAATCAGCCCAAACTAAAGTCCGTGATCGCAGAACGATCCCGCAAAATTGAGGCGGCTATCGTAGTTATCCCATTCATAATATAAGCGATTACGCAAAAGACGAAAGCCCCACACGCTTCACGTTTTGCGATCAGCGTTATCACATCTCGACGTGTGACAATCGAATCTAGCGTGCGTCTCGGCCGCAGGCATTACGACCGGGCTTTGTGACGTGCCACGCCATTTCCATTCGTCGCAAAAGCGAACACGTCGACCGGTTCGCCAAGACCTTTGAGGGGGAAGGCGCCGAGACTTTCCATCTCGATCTCGCAGCCTGCCATATCGACGAAAGCCTTGGACAACAGCACAGGCCGTTTGACCTCCTTGGTCAGCGTCTCCAGTCGCGAAGCGACATTGACGGCCGGACCGATCACGGTGAAATCGAGGCGGGTCCGGGAACCGATATTGCCATACATCACATCGCCGACATGGACGCCGACGCCATAGCGCAGCACCTCGCGGCCTTGCCGGCTATTTTCTTCATTAAGCGCGCCGACTGCAGCCTCCGCCTCGCTGATCGCCTGGAGGAGGTTGGCGCAGGCCATCGGGTCGCTCAGCGGAAAAATCGCCAGCAATCCGTCCCCCATGAATTTCAGGATCTCACCGCCGTGTTTCTCGATCGGCTCCGACATCGCGTCGAAATAGCCATTCAGAAGTTCGATCACATCGTCGCGCGGCCACATGTCCGAAATCGTCGTGAAGTCGCGCAGGTCGCAGATGAGTATGGCCGCGCCGACGGTGGTGCCGCTGCCGCGGGTGGTGGCGCCGGCCAGGATCTGCTCGCTGGCATGTGGCCCGACATAGGTGCGCAGAAGCGTCCGGGCCAGGATGTTTTTCAGCCTAATCTCGCTCACCAGCGTCAGGGCCGGCAGCAGATCCTTCAGGAAAGTAACGTGCTCTTCGGTGAAGCCGCCGGGTATATCGGCGGCAAAGGTGACGATGTGGCGCTTGCCAAGCGTGTGGTAGATCGGCCAAGCGATATAGTCGGTCAATCCTTCGGCACGCATTTCCTCGTAAAGCGGATAGGCCGGCCGATCGGCCTTATCCAGCTTTTCGAGATTCTGGCGGACCTCGGCGGCACCGTTGAATATCTCATTGATCGGACTTGCCAGAAACTGTGGTGTCGTCTCGACCCCATAGCTGAACATGCTGATGTTCGCCTCATCCAACCCCGTGCGCCAGAGAATTCGTGCGCCGAGCCATTGCGGGTGAAGCGTTCTGAAATGCATTGTTGCCCTGGCAACGGGGATGCCGGCCGCCCGCAGTCTCACGCATAAATCCACGAGAATATTGTCGATGAAGCGTTCGTCACGGGTATCATGCACGAGCCAGTCGAGGATATTGCTCCGTCTTGTCGGCCATATACCAAGGCTCTCGACAGGCGAGCCGGCCGCCTCTTCCGGTGAAAATTGCATTATCCATACCTCACGAATAGCTGATCTGTCGTTGCGCTGCGATCCACGCCGGAGTGCGAATATACGCCGATTGTCATTTGCCTGGAACGACAATTGGTCCCTGTCGGTTATTTTATAAACCGTAGCGCGAACCTATACCGCATCGTGCGGTCCAATGCCGAGGTCGTCCGTGCTAATACACAGAGCAAGCCCATTTGCGCCTATTGACCGTCGGCTCCGGACCAGACTGCACCACGATGTCCTCCGGCCACCTGCAAAGGTGACTATACTCATGTGCTGCTGATCGCTATCTCTGATACAGATCCGCTCAGCCGGTACGGCGGCAATTTTTGAGCGCCAGTGTAAGACCTTCTGAAGGAGACTATTCATGAACCCGTCCGAAGCATCTCGCATCATCGCGGATGAGGCCAAGACCTGGCGCCGCGAGATACACCAACATCCTGAGCTTCTATTCGATCTGCCACGCACATCGGCAATGGTGGCGGAAAAGCTGAGGGCGTTCGGCTGCGACGAGGTGGTGACGGGATTCGCCAAGTCCGGCGTCGTGGCGACGATCTCTGGCAGCAAAGGCAATGGCAAGACGATCGCGCTTCGCTGCGACATGGACGCGTTGCCGATGTCCGAACAGACAAATCTGCCCTATGCGTCGAAGATACCGAACATGATGCATGCCTGCGGACATGACGGTCACACCGCCATGCTTCTCGGTGCCGCCAAGCGCTTTGCCGCCGAGCGCAATTTCGCCGGCAAGATCGTTCTGATCTTCCAGCCGGCAGAAGAGGGCGGCGGTGGTGGACGCGTCATGCTGGAGGAGGGGCTGCTCGATCGTTTCGGCATCGATGAAGTCTATGGCATGCACAATCAGCCGGGTCTCGCCGTCGGTTCGTTCGCTATCCGCAGCGGCCCGATGATGGCTGCTGGCGATCGTTTCGTCATCACCATCAACGGACGAGGCGGCCATGCGGCCTCGCCGCATCTCGCCCGCGACCCCGTAGTTGTCGCGTCGCATGTGGTCGTCGCACTCCAATCGATCGTGTCGCGCTTTACCGATCCGTTCGACCCTGTCGTCATCTCCGTCACCTTCATCAGCGGTGGCGACCGGAAAGCCCTGAACGTCATTCCGCCCGCAGTCGAAGTCGGCGGCACGGTCCGCACGATGCTGCCGGCGACACGCCGGGCCGTCGAACAGCGGTTTCGCGATGTGGTGACTGGGACCGCGAAGCTCTATGACGCGCAGGCCGAAATCGATTGGCGCCCGGGATATCCGGTGACCGTCAACAACGCCGAGAAGACCTTGGTTGCGATTGCCGCTGCCAGCAGCGTCGTGGGTGCGGAGCGCGTCGACGGCAATTGGTCGATGACGATGGGCTCGGAGGACTTTTCCTACATGCTCGAAAAGCGGCCCGGCGCACTTATCTGGCTCGGCAACGGCGACAGCGCCGATCTGCATAATCCGGCCTATGACTTCAACGACAATGCGATCGCCTACGGCATCGATTATTGGGCTGCCCTGGTTGCGCAGCAACTATCGTAGTTAGGCGCAGGAGGTATTTCGATCGCTTCAGATTGAAACTTGGAGACTACCCTGAACCCGGGTGGTCTCGATCCTGACCCAGTCCAGCTCCAACGATATCCGAGGACCGTAAATCAGTAAGTGGGGCATTTTGGTTGGCGGACTTTCGCCGAGGACCGTAGAGAAGTGTGCACAAGCGCGTGGTCTGCGATTTGATTTCCGGCGCTGGGATTCCTTGGCTGGGGCAAATCATGATTCAGTCTCGGGATGGCAAAGAGACGGCTTCCCTCCCCTGAGCATGCCGAGACGCTTTCGCTGAAGGCGTTGCGCAGTTTGGTGACCGGCCTGCTGGAAAGAGCGGAGCAGGCTGAAGTTCGCCTTGCGAGACTTGAGGCCGAGAACGCGGCCCTTCGTGAAGAAAACGCGGCGCTTCGCCTGGAAAACACCCGTCTGAAGGCCGAGAACCAGCTTTTGCGCGACGAGATCGCGCGGCTGAAGAACCTGCCGCCACGCCCGCCGTTTCGCTCCTCCGGCATGGATAAGGCAACGGATGATAAGCCGGGCGGTCAACAGGCCGGCAAGAAGAAGCCACGCGGCCCGAAGCTCGATGTGAAGCGGGTCAGCCGGGAGGAGGTTTTACGTGCAAACGTTCCGGCCGGCTCGCGCTTCAAAGGCTACAAAAGCTGCTTCGTGCGGGAATTGGTTCTCACGGCCGAGCTTGTGCACTACCGGCGGGAATGCTGGATCATGCCGGATGGGAAGACAGTGATCGCACCGTTGCCCGTGGGGATCATGGGTGGCTACGGCCCGAACATCCGGCGGCTTTGCCTGATGCTGCATGCGCAAGGGCAAGTGACGACTGGGCGGCTGACGACGTTGTTGAATGATGTCGGCGTCGAGATCTCTAAGCGTCAGGTCGTGCGCCTTCTGACCAAAGAGCTGGATGGGTTTGTCGCCGAGGATGCGGCGGTGCTGCATGCCGGCCTGGTGTCGTCCTCCTATGTCACAGTGGATGACACCGGCGCCCGCCACGCTCATGGTAACTTTTATACGACGCAGATCGGCGGCGACCACTTTACGGTCTTCCGCACCACGAATCGAAATCGCGACTGAACTTCCTGTCGCTGCTGCGCGGCAACTACCGGGATTATGTCCTCAACGACGCGGCATTCGACTATCTGGAAGAGCGCCGCGGCGATCCGGGCCTTGTTGCCAGACTGCGCACTTTCGAGCCGCAAGGCTTCTGCAATCAGGTGCCGTTCCTGGAATATCTAGCCGGCAAGGGCATCGATATTTTCGACAGGCAAGGGATCGGGGTCCTGGCCGAAGCTGGTCTGTGGGGTTCCCTGCGCCATCACGGCCTGCTGGGCGACATGGTGATCGTCTCTGACGATGCCGGGCAGTTTCGTGTCGGCAATCATGCCCTGTGCTGGGTCCATAGCGAGCGCCTTCTGCAAAAGCTGATGCCGGCCAAGCCGAAGGAGGCGCGAGCGGTCGCGCTGGTGCGCGATCTTATCTGGCGATTTTACAAGGCGCTGAAGATCTGGAAGCAAAAGCCTTTACCACAGGCAATCCCAGGCTTCCGACGACGGTTCGACAGGATCTTTACCCTGCACACTGGCTATGACGCCCTCGATCAACTGCTGACGCGCCTGCATCGTCGAAAAGACGAGTTGCTGAAGGTGCTCGAGTGTCCACATATTCCATTGCACACGAACGCGTCGGAGAACGACTTGCGGGCCTTTGTCACCAAACGCAAAATCTCGGGCGGTACCTTAAGCCGGGACGGCCTCGTTGCGCGCGACACCATGCTCGGTCTGATGAAGACCTGCAAAAAGCTCGGGCTGTCCTTTTATCGCTATCTCGGCGACCGGCTCGGCATCGCCGGCCAGATCATCCCGCCACTGGCAGGCCTTGTCGCGGCGAAAGCTTGAGCGCTGCTACCTGGTGCCGGGCTTTGCAAACGGCACGACACGACCGTCTTCGGACGCTTCTCCATCCAGACCATGCCGGGCCACAAGCGTCAGCAAGGACGGTGACACGTTCCAGTGCTTCTCATCGTCGGTGTGAACCGTCACGGTCTTGCGATTGCGGCGGATGACGATACCCCTGATCGTTCTTCCATCCGGCCCGTCGAACATGACGCCGCTGCCGATCTTGATCTCTCGCAGAGCAGCGGCGGTCTTTTGCTGATGCAGAAAATGCAGCCGTTCGACGATACGTCCATGCAGCGCCATCAGCGTGGCTTCGTCGAGCCCCTCGATATCGATCTCGTGCATCTTGCCGCTATCCCCTCTGGTTCCAATGCCGTCTTATGCTCTACCATCGATTATGGTAGAAGAGCACCGACGGCACAATTGCCCAGCGCTTCGGCAGCGCCACCAAATCTGCCCTTTTTACCGTAAATCATGGCGGCACTGGTCGAGCTTAAGCAAGGCTAAATAATTGTTAAAGCTGAGCTAAGCTGTCAAACGGAAGTAATTCCGGCTTTTATTTCCGTCACTCAATATTCCGTTTTCAGGGGCTAACTTCGATCGTTGGCGTGTCCGGGAGAAAGACGATCTGCAGCCGAGCCAAGTGCTGAAGTGAGATCGATTTGATGAGAATGAGGTTACTATAATAACGATCGAACGCAAAGCGAAATAGGTGACATAATGGATCTTTTGGCGCGGCATCGCCCGCAGCGGGATGAGCGAAGGCCGCAAGGAGCGGAAGATCCGCTGTCCTTCGAGAGCTTGCAGTGGTTCACATAAATGTCCTTCCCTATTCAAGTTCGATTGGTGTGAGGTAAGCTCTGATGCCCGGCCATGGCTCGGCTATAACGACGCTCTCGCCAAAGATTTTGGGGAAGCAGACAAGTCCGAGATTGTTGCGGGAGATCGCGTCGCGCCAAATTTTCGCTGGAGCGTGCGGGATGATGTTTTCATGCTGCATCCCGCACGAGCGACCTTTGGGAGCGTGCCAAAGTCATTAGCATTGGACCAATAGCGAACTCACCACGTTGCGCTCTTCGCGTCAGATTACGCAGATAACCGCCTGCCGAATTGATGTGCTCTGCTCTCTGCAGCATGCAAGCGATGACAGTTGCTGCATTTTGAGGTCCCATGACATCGCAAGCTTCCTGGTAAGCAGACGGACTGATGTTTAACATGGTGCGGATGACGGTTGCTGCGGCCATGAGATCTCGCCAGCTCTCAACTTTGCCAGCATGGCCATAGGATACGACCTCAGGGCAAGCCTGGATCACAAGGTCGAGGGGGAAAGATTTTAGCGGCTGGGCAGAGGGATTTATGGGGCTTTCCGAGATGGTCACGTGATATTTGTCGTCTGCTGATCCTGAGAGAGAGTGAGAGTGCGGACCCTCTTGGTTGTCGCATAGAGTGAGAGTTTCGTTCGCCATCGAGTCCTGAACTGGCTGCGCGCTGGAGGCTGGTTCAGATTCAAGAATGTTTTTAGAATCTGTATTCTGTATATGGCGCTCAGTTTGGGATTCTGTGGCGCTTTGTTTTTGTGTTTCTAGCTGCTTTTCCAATCGGATAACGATTTCGCTGCGGAGCATCTCCAGCTCGTCGAGAACCCCGTTTAAATCGCGGATATGCGGACCGCGCGGAATGGCGTCCACGATCGAGTGGAATGTCGTTTGGATCATTGTCCAGTCGCCCGGCGCTTGTTCCTGAAGGGCGATCTCGATCAGCTTTGCGATGTCACGACGGCAAATCGATAGGCGCTCCTTGGTGATACGCAAGCGTTGGCGTTCCGCGACGATGAGTGCCGCGTTGGCAAATATCTCATCGGCACGTGCAATGAGAGACGCCACACTGAAGCCGAAGGCCTCATGGATTTCGCCTTTCCGGTCGCGCCGCGCATAGCGTTTGCCGTTAGGACTGTCTTTCCGGATCAGCAATCCCGCCGCCACCAAAGCAGCGAGATGACGTCTTAGCGTCGCCGGCGCAATCCCATGCGCTCTTAACGACAATTGCGCATTGGATGGAAAGACCACCAGGCCGTTTTCCTCGGACAAGGCATTTTCCGGATAGAAGCTCAGCAGCGCGTTCAATACGGCAAGAGCACGGTCGGAAATCCCGTAAATGCTTCTGGCTTCGCAGAGGGCGCGAAACAGTTTCCACTTGTCGATCGATTTGCCAGGTTCGATGTCCTTGGCGTCATACTGATTTGACAACATGCCAAGCGTCATCGACCGCCGCCCGAACGGCGTCGTTATGAAATTTGTATTGTGCATATCTTCGCCTCTGATCGCAGGCAAAGCGAATACGGCCACCGAAACGACTTCGATGCATTGACAACTGATTCGGGGGGAGCTATTGATATCTTCGCTACAAGAATGCAAAGGCTCTCGAATGGTTCGCCGTTTGGGGGCCTTTTCTTTTTGCCGTCGCTTACCTTTCTCTCTTCGTTTCAATCATGGTTTCTCGGCATTTGACCGAGTTATTTCCGCTGGTTAGCGGATACCAAACAGATCGAAGGTCGCGGCAAAAGAGCAATGATATCTTCGCTACAAGAATACAAAGGCTCTCGGATGGTTCGCCGTGAGGGCTTCTTCCGTTGATAAGTTATTCCAAATCCGCGCAGGACACGGCGATAAAACCCTGTCAGCTGACAGGGTCTATGCATCATCCTGTTTGTCAGCGGCATCGAACTTCGCGATCAATGCCGGTATTTCGCCTTCGAGGAAAGCTGCAAACCGGATGCCTCGCTCGCTCTCAGGCACAAGCTTCAGCTCCTTTTTCGAAATCTGAAGTCTTGCCAGGGATTTACCGCGTCCATCACGAAGATTTTGACCAGGCAGGCGGGCCGCGGGGGTCTTCAATACCCCCAGGGCCTGACTGAACCGGTCATTCGACAT
Organism: Rhizobium sp. CB3090; assembly: GCF_029714285.1. NCBI lineage: Bacteria > Pseudomonadati > Pseudomonadota > Alphaproteobacteria > Hyphomicrobiales > Rhizobiaceae > Rhizobium > Rhizobium sp. CB3090. Next base: position 1,751,543 of record NZ_CP121663.1, on the reverse strand, counting down.
CAAGCGTAAAACCCTGTCATCTGACAGGGTTTCTCTGATTGCCCTAACTGCATCAGGCTTGGCTTTTAACGACCCGCCGAATTCGACCCATCGCGGCCGCCCAATTTTAGGCGCCCTGCCAATGGCCTCGATGATATCGAGCGGGACGACACGATAGACGGATCGCATCCGCGCGAGCTCTGCGTCGTCTATCCCAAGTGCCGCGTAAATGTCTCTCGGGCGAATGCCGGCTTCGTCCATGCGCCACGCAAAAAGCGCTCGTTCGATCCAGCTCAAGTCCTGACGCGCGGCGTTCTCGATGCCCTGAACGACAACAAGGTCTCGATCGGACATCTCCAAAATCAACGCCTTGACCGGGCGCTGAAGTTCACGCGCGGCGCGCAAGCGGCGATGCCCGTAGATCACCTGATACCGTCCCGTCAACGTCGGATGAAGGCGGACCTGAATGGGGATCTTCTGCCCATCTTCCTCGATGCTCTTCTTGAACTCCGCAAACGACCCATCATTGTCGTCAGGAAGCCGGTCGGGAAAAGGTGACGGATCGATCAAACCCGCATCGATCTCGGTCGAGCCGCCTGAGCCAGCCTCGAGCATGGCAAGAAGCCGGTCGCGCTCGTCCCTGATGTCGCTGATAGCCTTATGAGTGGCACCAATAACGCCGGCTCCTACGCGTGCAGCCGCGGACGGAGGTGCCTGTTGTTCAGCAGGCTTCTGCGTATCGGCATTGATACCGGCTGCGAGCAGTCCGAAGCTTGCAGCAAGCGACGATCTTTTTGGGGACTTCGTCATCGCCTCCCCCAACTGGCTTTGATCAAATCCAGGATTGCATCGTTTACCGCATCCATCGCGTCGCGAGCACGGCGATGCGTATCGCGGCCGACTTGGCCCATCTCCAATTCGTATAGGCTTCGCTTGGCGAGACCCGCGGCCTCGACTGCCGTGCTTTCGACCACCGTCGGCAATATGACATCGTCGCCGAAAAGATGACGAAGCATGGCCACCACCTGCGACTGCGGCTGGTCGTTCGGGTCATGGCGGGTGATGAGATAGCGGAAAAAATCCTGCTTCAACACGGCGCCGCTCTCACCCAGGACCTGGATGAGATCTCCCATCATCAACAGGAATTGGCTCATCGACGATACGTCGAGCATTGCCGGGTGGACGGTTACAATCATCCCCGTCGAGGCGTGAATGGCGCCAAGCGTCAGAAACCCGAGGGAAGGGGGCGTGTCGAGGATAACCACATCGTAACGATCCTTGACCTCGTCCAAGGCGAGCTTCAGCCGTTCGAAGAACATGCCCTCGCGGCTGCCCAATCGCTGCGCCAGAATACGAGGCGTTTCGTGCTCGTATTCCATAACTTCGAGATTGCTCGGAATGAGATCGATGCCGTCGAAGTAGGTCCGATGGATGATCTCTTTCATCGGACGGCGTTCGTCGTCATACCGCAAAGCAGCATAGATGGTCTCGTTGGCCTGCACGTCGATCTCGGGCTGGAAGCCGAACATCGCCGAAAGCGAAGCCTGAGGATCGAGATCGATCGCGAGAACACGATAGCCGTGGAGCGCGAGATATTGTGCAAGGTGGACGCTGGTCGTCGTCTTGGCACTACCGCCTTTGAAGTTCGCGACCGCGAGCACCTGCAGATGCTCATTGCCTTGCCGGTAAGGCAGGAACCGCAAAGCATCGGAAGGCTTCTGCTCTGCGAACATGGTGCGCAACTGATTGATCTGTTGCAGCGTATAGGCGCGGTGGTTGTTTTCAAGCCGGCTGGGAACCGGTCCACGGCCCTCATTGGACAATAGCTTAAGCGTCGAGTCGGGAATGGAGGTCAGTTTGGAGACCTCATTCGTCATGAAGTATCGCAGGCTCTTTTCCGCCTTCGGCGGATACATGCGGGTCCGCAAAGCCTGGAGCTGGTTCGAAAGCATGCCGGCATGCCGGACGATCTTCGTCGCCGCATCCTCTGAAAAAGCATTCTCCTGCTCGATTTGTTTTGTTAGCGCCATTTGTCCCTCTTGGCGGCCTACACTCGTTCTATCGGCCGCCACCCGCCAACAAGGACATGATTCTGCGTTCTACGTCCAGCAAAATCAGGTTAGCGCAATCTTAACGCCATTCCCCGGCTAAGAAACGAATCACGATTTTCGTTGTGTTCTCCGTCTCTTAGATGCTTCGCCCGGTGAAGCTCCCATCTGGGTTAGAGCTTTCGTATAAGTAGAAACGTTTGCGTTCGAGCGGCTCGAATTGGCCTTCGAACCTCCGACACTATGATGAGTCGCGACTCGTTTTCGTATGGATCGCCAAGTGGTTTATGAGCCGCGATCTTTCAGGGCCTTCAGGAATTCCAAAAGTACGACCGCATGGTTATGAACCGGATCCTTCGCGCCATACACCAGTGTCACAAGTCCATCGTCAAAATGGAGCAGTGCCTGCACCGCCGGGTTGGACGCCAGCTCTTGCCGGTATCTTTCTCGAAAGTCCGCGAACCGCTCGGGCCTGTGACCAAACCATTTTCTGAGCTCCGGCGATGGAGCCACATCCTTGACCCAGTCGGTCAGTTTCGCATCTTTCTTGGAAAGGCCGCGTGGCCATAACCGATCGACAAGCACTCTTTGACCGTCTTCGTCCGAAGGATCGTCGTATATACGTTTCAGTTTTAGAAGCGAATGAGCCATTCCGGGAGCCCTCGCTATTTCAGAGCATATCGGTGATTACATAGGCAGCGGCCATCACTACGGCAACTGCACTCTACCGTCCGCGATCATCGTCCGTCAGCGGGACGAACATGCCGAGTTTAACATCGCGCAGTACCACATTGGTATGCATGCGGCGGATCTGCGGGTTTTCCGCCATGATCAGAGCTGCGATGTCGTCATAGTGTTCGACATCGCAGGCGGTGACGATGGCGATCAGGTCCACCGCCCCGGTCACGTAGTAGACCTGCTGTATATGATCCTGTTTTTCCGCCCAAATGCGGAACTTTGCCAGGGCGTCGTAATTGTCGCGCTCGATCTCCATTCCAACGATGAACACCATCGGCGTGCCGGTCGCCTTTCGGTCGACGATAGCGACCTCGGCTTTGATGACACCGTCTTCACGCAGGCGTTTCAGCCGCCGCTGCACGGCCGAGGTCGAAAGCCCGACCTTTTCAGCTATGGTTTCCGCCGTGAGCTGGCAATCGCGCTGAACGATGCCCAGGATATCGCGATCGAAACGGTCCAGTTTTTCCATGTCTGTTCCTTCTGTCCCCCTGGTGGCCAATTGCCTTCTGAGTTGGGCATTGCGTCATATTTGATGCGTCAGAAACGAATTTCTGCATATTTTACCCAAATTGATCAGAATTTGCGCGCAAAAACAGCGTGCCTTAGCGATATTCTCCGCAAATTGCTTTTCACTGGAACCATATATGACAGAACCGTCTCCCCAAGCCCTTCAAGTGGATAATCTCCACAAGAGCTTTGGCCCACATGAAGTCCTTAAAGGTGTTTCGGCGAAAGCCAGCAAGGGCGATGTGATTTCGATCATTGGTTCGTCGGGCTCCGGCAAGAGCACCTTCCTGCGCTGCATCAACCTGCTGGAAATACCGGATCGCGGGCGCATCGTCGTGAATGGCGAAGAAATCGCCTGGAAGCCCGGCCGCGACGGACTGATGCAGCCGAAGAGCTGGCGGCAGATCGAGAGGCTGCGCACCGGTCTCGGCATGGTCTTCCAAAGCTTCAATCTCTGGGCCCATCGGACCGTGCTTGAAAACGTCATTGAAGCGCCCGTACATGTCTTGGGTGTCTCGCGCCGCGAGGCTGTCGAAAAGGCGGAAGCTTTGCTCAGCAAGGTCGGCCTCTACGACAAGCGCCATGCTTACCCTGCCTTCCTCTCCGGAGGGCAACAGCAGCGGGCCGCAATTGCCCGTGCGCTTTGCGTCGATCCGGCCGTGATGCTCTTCGACGAACCGACCTCGGCGCTGGATCCGGAATTGGTCGGGGAAGTGCTCAAGGTTATCCGTGATCTCGCCGAGGAGGGCAGAACCATGCTGCTGGTCACGCATGAGATGCGCTTTGCCCGCGATGTCTCCAGTCACGTTCTTTTCCTGCATCAGGGGCGGATCGAGGAGGAGGGGCCTCCGAAACAGATCTTCGATACTCCCCTCAGCGCCAGGTGCCGGGAATTCACCGGCATGCTCGTCCACTGATCCAAACCGCCATCACAAACAACCTCACCTGGAGACTCCTGCCAATGAAACTGCTGCCCATCCTTCTTGCCGGCGCCACGCTTGTCCTTTCCGCTGTCGCAGCGCAGGCTGAGGTTCGTTTCGGCATTATGAATGAATCCTATCCACCCTTCTTCGCCAAAGACGCTTCGGGCAAGTGGCAAGGCTGGGAAATTGACCTGATGGACGCCGTCTGCGAGCAGATGAAGGAGAAATGCTCGATCGTGGAGCTTTCCTGGGATGGCCTCATTCCGGCTCTTCAGAGCAAGAAGTTCGACGTGATCTGGTCGTCGATGTCCAATACCGCGGAGCGGTCCAAGATCATCGACTTCACAGACAAATATTACAATACGCCGAGCACGCTGATCGGCCCGAAGGACGGAAAGCCAGGCGCAACTGCCGATGACGTGAAAGGCAAAACCATCGGCATTCAGGTGTCCACCATCCAGTCGGAATATTACAATAAGTATTTTGCCAAGGTCGCGGAGCAGAAGACTTATCAGACCCTGGACGAGGCGTTTCAGGATCTGGCAGCCGGCCGCATCGACTATGTCTTCGGCGATTCTCTTGCGCTTGACGCCTTCCTGAAAAGCGACGCCGGCAAGGATTGCTGCGAAAAGATGGGCGATGTGGCTGACGACAAGGAAATCCTTGGAGCCGGCGTTTCCGGCGGCCTGCGCAAGGAAGACACGGAGCTGAAGGCGAAGCTCAACGCGGCGATTGCGGCAGTCCGCGCCAGCGGCAAATACGACCAAATCACCAAGAAGTATTTCGACTTCGACATCTACGGCGCAAAATAAGCGAACCGAACGATGGCGGCCACCCAGCAAACCATCTTGGAGCTGCTTTCCCCCTATCCGCCAGGATGGGGGGGCGTGCTATTGTTGGGTGCCGCCTCCACTATTGCCATTTCCGCCGGTGCGTTTTTGATCGGCCTGGTGCTCGGCACGGCAGGCGCTCTCGGCAAGCTTTCCGGCAACAGGCCGCTCCGCTTGCTCCTCGATCTTTATACGACAGCGATCCGTGCCATTCCGGAACTGATCCTGATCGTTGGTCTCTATTATGCCGGCATGGACGGGCTCAACCGGCTTCTAACCGCCGTCAATCTGCCCACATTCGAGATGAACGGCTTTGCCGTTGCCGTCGCCGTGCTCGGTTTCGTGCAGGGCGCTTACATGACTGAGGTGCTGAGAGGAGCGATCCTCGCTATCCCCGTGGGCCAGATCGAGGCGGCAAAAGCGTTCGGCATGGGACCCATGCTGCGTTTCCGCCGCGTCGTGCTGCCCGCATTGTTGCCGAACGCACTGCCGGGCCTTGCCAATCTGTGGATGTCGATCACCAAGGACAGTGCGCTGGTTGCCGTCGTGGGCTACCAGGAACTGGCGCTCGCCACCCGCCTCGCCGGGGCAAGCACCAAGCATTATTTCATCTTCTTTCTCGCCTCCGCCCTTCTTTATCTCGCCCTGACCCTCGCCTCCAACGTCGTCTTCAACCTGATCGAGCGCCGGCTACGGCGCGGTCAGCCGAAGCTCGCTTAGGGAGTGCGTGACATGACCTTTTCATGGATCGTCTCCTATTGGCCGCTTCTATTGGCCGGCGCAGGGCAAACGATATCGCTGCTGGTGATCTCGGTCGTCTTCGGCTTCATCCTTGCGATCGGACTTGCCTTCGCGCAGGTCAGCGGCGGCCCAATTGTGCGAAATGCTGCTCGCGCCTACTGCACCTTCTTTCGCGGCACGCCCCTGCTCATTCAACTTTGGCTTCTCTATTATGGCATTGGATCGCTGTTGCCGATGATCCCGGGCATCCGCCAGAGCTTGTTCTGGCCGATCCTGCGGGAAGGCTTCTTCTTCGCCGCTGTGAGCTTTACGCTGAACTACGCGGCCTATGAGGCGGAGGTGCTGCGCGGCGCCTTGCTTGCCGTTCCAAAGGGCGAGCTGGAGGCCGGCCGTGCATTCGGCATGCGCCCCTTCACGCTGACGTGCCGCATCTGGCTGCCACGCGCCATTCGTATCGCGCTGCCGACAATCGGTGGCGAGATCGTCATGCAGCTTAAGGCAACACCGCTCGCCTTTACCGTCACGGTCATGGATCTCTACGCCGTCGCCAGCAAAGTGCGGCAAGACACGCTGCTCGTCTATGAGCCGCTGATCGTCGTTACGGTCTTCTATCTCATTCTAACCGCCATCATCGCCCGGACCTTCCGCCGCCTGGAGGCGCAGGTGCCGGTGCGACGCTGACCTCACAATGCAAAAGGAAGGCCATGCCCTCACGCCCGCTTGAAGGCTTCTGCCGAGCTCGCAGAGACCGACCGTCCGATCTTGAACCGTCGGCCGCCGCGACAGCAATCGCGCGGCCAAATTTGATACTTGCCTAATCCATTCCGGGAGACCCGTTTATGAGCAAACTCCGCATTCTTGACGGCGGCATGAGCCGCGAACTCATGCGCCTCGGCGCCGAACTGAAGCAGCCGGAATGGTCAGCGCTGGCGCTGATCAATTCACCCGACATCGTCCGAAAGGTGCATGAGGAATTCATCGCCGCCGGCTCGGAAGTCGTTACGACAAACAGCTATGCACTCGTGCCTTTCCATATCGGGGAGGAGCGCTTCTGGGAGGAAGGTGCAAAGCTCATTGCGCGCTCAGGCCAATTGGCGCGTGAAGCCGCCGATGCCTGCAGGGATCGGAAGGTGCTCGTCGCCGGTTCGCTGCCGCCGATCTTCGGCTCCTACGAACCGGAGAATTTCGATCCCTCGCGCGTGCAGGACTATCTCAAGGTACTGGTCGAAAATCTTAATCCATACGTCGATGTCTGGCTCGGCGAAACCCTCAGTCTGATCGCCGAGGGAGACGCTGTGCGCGCCGCAGTTGCTGCGACCGGCAAGCCGTTCTGGATCTCGTTCACGCTTATGGATGATGTGGCGCAGAGAAACGGCAGTGAACCGAAACTGCGCTCCGGCGAACGGGTCGAAGATGCGGCAATCTGGGCCGCCGCGTCGGGCGCAAGCGTACTCCTGTTCAATTGCAGTAAGCCGGAAGTGATGCGGCCGGCAGTCGAAACTGTGGCCCGGGTGTTCAAAGATAAAGGCGCTGCGCTCGAAATCGGCGTCTATGCCAATGCCTTCGAGGGCGAGCAGGGCGATTCCGCTGCCAACGAGGGTCTGCACGACACCCGCAGCGACCTGAACGATGATGTATATTCGCGCTTCGCCTGCTCATGGGTTGAAGCGGGCGCAACGATCGTCGGTGGCTGCTGCGGGATTGGTGCAGGCCATATCCATCGTCTCAAACAAGCATTGGCAGGGTGATATAGGCACTTTGCCCGAGATGTCGCGAGGTTGCGTCGCTGAACCAGATGCCGACGCAATTCAAACTGTCCCAATCCAGCAAAGAGCGGCGCGAAAAGCTCTCTTTGCCCCGCGCATCGATATTGGCGAAATGCCGGACCGAGTTGGCATTACCTGAAATGTTCGCTTGCCTTACTTCAGGCAAAAGCGATAACCGAAGTGTTTAAGAAACGCGAAATTATCTGAGTCGGATGCGGCTCAAGCACATAGTAAATGACGCTCAAATATTACCCGGCGTCAGACGGGTAAGCATAAACAATGGCATGATCTGAGATTTGATTTGACTGAAATTTTCACCGCAAAGCTCAAAGAAGCGCCATTAACGTCTGAGGAAATCGCATACTGGCTGTCCGATAACAAAGAGCAAGACAACCACATACCTCTCAACCGCGAGTCGCGCGATCTTTTTGCTTTCGGCATGCATGGTGTTGATGGTTTTGTCGGGTGGAACGGGTCGAGCGAAGCAAGGCGAGATTTCTCCGTCACGATCGAGCGCGATGATTTTATGTTCTTTTTTGAACATTCCTCATACTGCCGGCTCGCAACCGGAAACATCCGTTATGTCATCAGCCCAGGTTCCGGCGTGCTGACGACGGCTGATCGCTACTCGGGAATAGAAATCGGAGAGAAGTCTAGCGGAGAAGGATTCTCTGTCAGCCGAAAAGCGGTAATGACCGCACTTACCAATACCTATGAGTGTTTTGCGCCGGCGGATTTCGAATTCGAGCCACTGCATGCCTCAACTGATGGGACGATGGTGCGGCTTCTGACGCTGATGCGATTTTTTAGAGACGAAATCTGCGCGAGCCACAATCTGAAGGCATCACCCATCGCACTGGCGAGTTTCCAGGAGACGTTGGCTTTGCTTATGGTGCAGAACCTGCCCCATTCTCTTTCTCAGCGAAAATCGCCTGGAAGCTCGATTGCGCCAAAACAGGTGAGAAGAGCGGCCGAGTTTGCCCGGACGCACGCGAATGCACCAATAACCCTTGCTGACATGGCTGCGGCGGCCGATGTAAGCATTCGCGCTTTACAGGCCAATTTCCGTCGCTTCTACAACGAAACACCGACGGAGCATCTTCGGCGATTGCGGCTTGAAGGCGCACGGAACGACATAAAAAATGCGCCGCCTCTTGCAACGATTGCCGAAATCGCGAGCCGTTGGGGCTTCACTCATCTCGGTCGCTTTTCCCTCCAGTACAAAGAGGCTTTCGGAACCCTGCCCTCGTGGGATTTGAGGCGCGAACGCAAGAAATAGGTTGCAAAGAACTGGATCGGGGCGCTCGCGAGCTTTGCGTGTCGCCGCCCGAAAGAACGGCAAAGGCAGTCGTTTGGACGCAGTTTTTATGGTGTCGCGGGGTCAGGTCGCTCCAAGCATCCCGGCCATTCCGATGCTAATTCTAGGCCACGGCCACGATGACATGTGCCTGAATTTTGGCGGCGACCTCACCGGTACCGTGTCTGGCTGCGATTACGGATGTAGCGTAGTCGGTCGCGGCCTCCAGGCTTCCTGCTTCTCTGGCTTCGATTTCGTTGCGAAGAAGAGTTCCCTGGCAATAGGCAACGGCGGGAAGGCGTGGCGAGGATGCACGGCTTTGTTCGGCTCTCGTTTCGATCACCACATGCGAGAAACCGGCGCGCTCCAGGTCGGTGCGGATCAGATCCCTGTCATGATAGCCGTGCGGCGTGCGTGCCAGAAAGCGTGGTGGATCCTTCGGAAAAATCTCAGCAAGGGCATTCGTCACATCATCTGCAAATATATTCTCCTCGATGCGATCCCACACGCTGAACAAAAAATGCCCTCCGGGCTTCAGAACACGCTTTGCTTCGCGGTAGGCAGACGAACGGTCGGGAAAGAACATCGCGCCGAACTGGCAACAGACGAGATCGAAGGCCGCATCTTCAAACGGAAGCGCCATAGCATCTGCCTGGCGCCATTGGATGCGACTGTCGGGAGCTTGCCGCGAAGCGGCATAGTCGATCATCGGCTGGTTGAGGTCGGTTACGACATAGCTTGCGCTGGGGGATAGCCTGGGCGCCAATGCACGGGTGACGACCCCGGTTCCCGCGGCAATTTCCAAGACGGCGGCTGGCGCCAAGGATGCCGCCCGTTGCGCCAGATCTGCGGCGAAGGCCTCGAAAATCAACGGCACCATATAGCGGTCGTAGTTTTCCGGAATCGAGCCTGCGAACACCTTGTCCGTTTCCAACATCGCTGTCACCGCCGCGCGTTTGATGTCTGACGAAACTAGCATAAGTCGCCTGGGGCGGCCATTAAGCCGTTCTACCGAATAAGAGGCGGTGTTCCACGATTGAAGGCTTTCGATGTACGCCACCTGATATCAGGCGCGCGCCAATGTGTTCCAACGAGCAAATGGCGGGTTGAGATGGGATGCAGCAATGGGTATCTGCTGCTAACCCCAAGCGGACACGTCGCGAACAACAAGGGCATATCCTCGCATGATCCCAGATTTCCTCGTCACCCATTCCGGCGGCTTTCATGCCGACGAGCTGCTGTCCAGTGTCATCCTGACCCGGCTTTTTCCGAACGCTCGCCTGGTCCGCAGCAGGGCGCCGGAATGGATCACTCCCGGCGCCGATCGCATCATCTACGATGTGGGCGGCCGATATGACGCCGCAGTGCAGATCTTCGATCACCATCAACGCGGCGCACCGCTGCGAGAGAACGGCCAACCCTACAGTTCGTTCGGATTGATCTGGAGACATTATGGCCGTGACTATCTTGCTGCCTCGGGCCTTCCCGAAGGGCATATCGAGGCGGTGCATGCCTCTTTCGATGCCAGTTTCGTGCTGCCGGTCGATCTGGTTGACAATGGCGCGCTCAGCCCCTCCGTTGCAGGACCGTTGGCTGGGCTGACACTGCCGGCTCTGCTGGAAACCTTGAAACCCGTTTTCGACGAGGCGGATCCGGAGGCCGGCGATCGCGGGTTCCAAAGCGCCCTTGCCATTGCCCGAAGTTTCGTTGAGGCAAGGATAGCCCAAAGTGCTGCAAAATTGCGGGCCGAGGCGCTCGTGCACCAGGCAATCATAGATGCAGGCAGCGGCCGCGTTCTGGAGCTCCCAATGGGAATGCCTTTCCGCCCGGCGATCGTGAAGGCGGGCGCCGATCACCTGCTGTTTGTCGTTCACCCGCGCGAAAATGATTGGTGCCTGACCGGTATCCGCCGTGCGGACGAGGGGTTTGAACTCAGGGCAGACCTGCCAGCCGCCTGGGCCGGCCTGACCGATCACGATCTGGCAGCGGCTTGCGGCATAGAGGGTGCGAGCTTCTGCCATAGCGGTCGCTTCATCGCCGCTGCCAAAACCCGCGAGGCCGCGCTCGCCATGGCCGAGTTGGCGGTAACGGAGGCTGTTTCGGGGTGATGGTCGGCGTGACACGCGAACGCTCACTTCTCACGGATTTTGTCGTTTTGGCGCAGCTTGTGATCGGTCGAAGCAATCTCTCGTAGGAACTTTCGGATGCAGAGGCCATTCCTCTTTCAGCTCTTACGAGCCGAAAAGGAAAGGAGAATGCTATGAAAACGAAACTCATCGTCTCAGCAGCGGCCGCCTTTGGCCTTCTCGCTGGCTCAGCCTTCGCACAGTCCTCAACGGTCACAGGGGCCGCGGGTGGTGCAGTCACCGGAGCAGTTGTTGGTGGCCCGGTCGGTGCCGCTGTCGGAGGTGTGGCAGGTGCTATCGTTGGAACTGCGATCGATCCGCCGCCGCAAAAGGTCGTCACCTATGTGCAGGAGCAGCCGCTGCCTCCGGCCGAAGCCGTGGTTCAGGACAAGATTATCGTCGGTCAGCAGCTCCCCGAGACCGTTGTCGTAACCCCGGTTCCGGATAACCCGACTTACGCCTATGCAGTCGTCAACCACGAACGCGTCATCGTCCAGCCGAAGACACGCAAGGTTCTCAAAATTCTAGATTAATCGGATCGGAAGGACCTCTGGCGGAGGTCCTTCCTTCGGAGCGCATGGGAGCGTTCGCCTCCTCCGATCTGAGATATGGCAGGCGAGATGAGGTGGCGGTTCGAATGAAGAAGCAACGCTTCAAGCGTCGCCTGTGATTCCCCACTGGCCAGGCTCCCGGAGCTGAGAAACTCAAGAAGATCGATATGCCGCTGGCGGCGTTGCTCGTCCATCATGGAAGCAAGCCTTTTCCTGACAGTTGGGATTGTTTGCTTTGTTGGAATTCCGACCAATGGGAGGCGAGGCTTCTAAGAAGCTGTGAGCCCAACCTGGCCTGTTCTGCCATATCGTTGAAGAGCATCGCCGCTTCTTCGATTTCGCCATGGTCAGAGGTTCCGCTAAGCTGATCGAGCTCTCTGAGCAGTTCTACCAGCACGATGATCTTTCTGCGCTGCCGGACGGCGGACGAGAAAAGCTCGCGGACGACGGCACTGCGTTCGTGGGGCGCAAGGCTCAGTAGTACCTCGCCGACGACCGAGTAGCAGCCGCAATCATCCTGCCGTTTGGCGAAAGCCTCGATCTGACGGAGAGCTGCCGATGAGCGCGCGTCCGCGGCAGCGGCGGTATTATCTTCGCATGGGGTCATCGAGTGGATCCTTCAGCGTTTTTCAATCTGGCAACCCATTCAGCGCCCGCCTGTCCGTGATGGAATCCGCTGTCGCCCTTCCACTTTGAGGGGGATAACCCCAGCCGCTTGGAGTTCGTCGATCTGATCCATGACGTCGAGCGACACAGGGTCTTCGAATGCATATGTCTTGTTTTCCGCAATCTCGAACCGGCCCTTGCAGAGTGTGGGATATTCCGTCGGCTCCTTCAGTCCGCCGAGCAATTGCCATACGGCATTTTTTTAGCAAGAATTGATCTAACATTCGGTGGGAGGAGCCTGATGTACGAGCAATCTGCGCATGCGGATGAGGTCTATGCATCCGCGCAGTCTGTTGCTGCAAGTTCGACGATCGTCGCTTCGTGGCGGCGCTGCATGACGATGCACCGACTGGCACCTGAGGAGAAGCGGTTGCCTATTCGTCTGAGCGAGCAGGAATTTCAATTGGCACGCCAACGGTCGGAAAGGCTGGTGGTGGAAGCCGCCGATGAGCTCGGCCGGCTTTTCTCGACGGTCGGTAAGGCCGGCTGCTGTCTGCTGCTGACCGATCGTGACGGCATTGCGCTGGAACGGCGCGGTACGGCGGGCGACGATAAGGAGTTCCAAAATCTCGGCCTCTGGACCGGTTCTGTATGGACCGAGGCGAGCATCGGCACCAATGGCATCGGCACGGCGCTTGCCGACGATCGGGCTGTGACGATCGTCCGTGATCAGCACTTTTTCTGTTCCAACATCAATCTGAGCTGCACCACAGCGCCGATCCGCGACCATCGTGGTCAGATGGCCGGCGCGCTGGACGTTTCGACGTGCCGCGAGGACATTAACGACGTGACGCTCTCCATCATCTACCAGACGGTTCGCGAGGCGGCGATGCGCATCGAACTCAATCTTTTCCGGAGCGCCTTTTCCGCAGCTCGCTTCGTTATGGTTCCGACCGATAGCGGTTCGACCTCGGCGCTTCTTGCGGTCGATCGGAACGACATGGTGCTTGGCGCGACGAGAGCCGCCCGCGTGGCGTTAAAACTCGACGACAACAGAATTTCCGCTGGCGTTCCCGCCGCCGATGCATTGCGGGAAAGCCATCCGGGCGATGAAGAAGCTCTTCAGGAGGCCGAACGTGCGGCTCTTCTCAGGGCGCTTTCGCGCGCCAATGGCAATGTGACGCAGGCCGCGCTGGCGCTCGGTATGAACCGTGCCACGCTTCATCGTAAGATGAGGAAGCTGGACATGCATTGATCGCACAAAAGTGTCGCAGAGTTGCGACACTGTGCGCTGCGGTATGGACTGTGCACCCTGTCGCTCACCGACGAAGACGCGCAGATTTCTCCCATCGGGTTGCGACCCACACTGTCGACTAAGGGAGGATGGCATGCTGCATCAGAAAATCGTCGAATCTCCGTTCAAGCTGAAATATGGGAATTACATCGGCGGCGAATGGCGCGAGCCGATCGGCGGCAGATATTTCGACAACATCACGCCGGTGACCGGGGGTAAGATCTGCGAGATCCCACGCTCCGACGAGAATGACATCAATGCGGCGCTGGATGCCGCCCACGCCGCCAAGGACAATTGGGCTAAGACATCGGCCGCCGAGCGCTCGAACATCTTGATGAAGATCGCCCAGCGCATGGAAGACAAGCTCGAAGCACTCGCCCAGGCGGAGACGTGGGACAACGGCAAGCCGATCCGCGAGACCATGGCAGCCGATATTCCGCTCGCCATCGATCATTTCCGCTATTTCGCCTCTTGCATTCGCGCTCAGGAGGGCTCGATCGGCGAGATCGACCAGGACACCGTCGCCTACCATTTCCATGAGCCGCTCGGCGTCGTCGGCCAGATCATTCCGTGGAACTTCCCGATCCTCATGGCCGCCTGGAAGCTGGCGCCTGCGCTGGCGGCCGGCAATTGCGTCGTCATCAAGCCCGCCGAACAGACGCCCGCTTCGCTGCTCGTCTGGGCGGAAATCGTAGGCGATCTGCTGCCTCCCGGCGTGCTCAACATCGTCAACGGCTTCGGCCTCGAAGCCGGCAAGCCGCTCGCGACCAGCACGCGTATTGCCAAGATTGCCTTCACCGGCGAAACGACGACCGGCCGGCTTATCATGCAATATGCCAGCCAGAACCTGATCCCCGTCACGCTCGAACTCGGCGGCAAATCGCCGAACATCTTCTTTGCGGACGTCATGGCGGAAGACGACGATTTCCTGGACAAGGCGCTCGAAGGGTTCGCCATGTTCGCGTTGAACCAAGGCGAAGTCTGCACCTGCCCCAGCCGGGCGTTGGTTCAGGAGTCGATCTACGATCGTTTCATGGAGAAGGCTGTGAAGCGGGTCGAACAGATCAAGCAGGGCAACCCGCTTGACGCCGCTACGATGATCGGCGCTCAGGCCTCCAGCGAGCAGATGGAAAAGATCCTCTCCTATCTCGATATCGGGAGACAGGAAGGGGCCGAAGTGCTGACTGGCGGCGGCCGTAACGATCTCGGCGGGGAGCTTTCAAGCGGCTACTACATCAAGCCGACGATCTTCAAGGGCCATAACAAGATGCGCATCTTCCAGGAGGAAATCTTCGGCCCGGTCGTGTCCGTGACGACCTTCAAGGACGAGAAGGAAGCGCTGGAAATCGCCAACGACACGCTCTACGGCCTTGGTGCCGGCGTGTGGACCCGTGATGGCAACCGCGCCTATCGTTTCGGGCGGGAAATCCGGGCCGGCCGCGTCTGGACGAATTGCTACCATGCCTATCCGGCCCATGCTGCCTTCGGCGGATACAAGCAGTCTGGCATCGGCCGCGAGACGCATAAAATGATGCTCGATCACTACCAGCAGACAAAGAACATGCTGGTAAGCTACAGCCCGAAGGCGCTCGGCTTCTTCTGATCCCCTCCCAAGTGGCTATGCAGGGCTTCCGGCTGCGGCCGGAGGCCCTCGGCAACTTAGAGCAATTCCAAGAAAAGTGCGAAGCGGTTTTCCGTCCGGAATGCGTAAAAACAAAGGGATAGAGCGGGAAAGCGATTCTGTGAAACGCTGAGCCGCTCTAAAGCCTCCCCGCATAGCGGCTCGGCACCCGTTGCGTTCAGTCGGGTTGGGGCGCCGAGGTCGTTTCGCCCTCGGAAATCTCACAAGCGAGCAGGATCGGGCGGTCGAGATCAGGCACAGGTTGCTTGTTTAGCAGAATAGCCACGGCCCCCGCTGCGATCCGTTGAATCGGTTGCTTCACTGTCGTCAGGCGCGGCGTCGTCATGCTGGAGAGTGGGATGCCGTCGAACCCCATGATCGAAAGTGCTGCTGGTATCGGAATACCGAGATCATGTGCCGCCCGCATGCAGCCGATCGCCTGCTGGTCGGAGCTTGCGAAGATCGCAGTTGGGCGCTCCTTGCGCGCCCGGGCAAGAAGGTAGTTTCCTGCGAGACGGCCGCTTTCATAGTCAAAGGCCGCCTCTGTTATGAGGGATGGGCTGATCGTTTGCCCGTCATCTTGAATTTGCTCCATTGCGTCCAGATACCCCACAAGGCGATCATTGGCCGGGACAGACCCTTTGGGTCCCGATATGAAGCCGATGCGGCGGTGGCCAAGCTTCAAGAGATATTCGACGCCGAGGCGAACGCCGTTGCGATGGTCGGCGGCGATGCCGGAATATCCCGGCATGAGACGGTCGACAACGACGATCGGCAATCCCTTCGGCAGCTGGATCGTGTGGAAATCATTGCTGGGAACAAGGATGATACCGTCCACCTTCCGGCTTGTCAGTTGTCCGATGCGATCGGCCTCCTTGGCCGGATGGTCGAAGGACGTCATGACGATAATGTTGTAGCCGTGGTTTGCCGCCGCCTGTTCGGCAGACTGGACGAGCTCCGAGAAGAAGGGATTGGTCAGGTCCGGGATGACGATACCGATGAGGCGGCTGACCTTGCTGCGCATGCTTCTGGCGGATGGGTCAGGCATATAGCCGAGTTCTTCGATAATGCCTCTGACACGTGCCCTCAATTCATCCGTGACAGAGGGATGATCATTCAAAACTCTTGAGACGGTCCCGGTGGAAACGCCCGCGAGCCTGGCAACGTCTCGAATTCCAACCTTTGGCATAACAGAAACATATGTCCCTTCATCTTCGCCTTCGGGAAAACCAAAGGCGTCTGATCCGCGCTTTCAGCTATTGGTCTCTATCGCCTTAGTCAAAGGGCTGCACGTAATTTTCACCCCTGATCCCCCCATAGCACGACCTTCCGAGTTCATTCAATGGAAACGGTTCATTGCTTGAGCTTCGGGAAGCTGCAACCATTAGAATTTACACTGGATTTTCCTCTCATTTCGGCCGCTTGACAATCTTTAGGAGCATTGTTACCGAATAAGAGCTGGAAACGGTTCATTGTTGCTACTGACACTCAGATGGTGCTGAGTTCAGGACCGTTCGGGAGGAGAGAAATGTCCAATTCTACAAAGCGTGATTCCGTCTTGATCAGTGCGCCCCGTCGTGCGGCGTTGAAGCTTGGGCTTGCCGGCACGTTGATGCTTGCACTGTCTTGCAGCGTGACGCCTGCCTTTGCGGCGAGCAAGCCCAAGGTCGGCCTGATCATGAAATCCTTGTCCAATGAGTTCTTCAAGCAGATGAAGGCCGGCGCCGATAAATATGCGGCTGAAAACAAGGACAAGTTTGACTTCAAGGCCGTCGGCATGAAGGACGAGCGTGATTTCGCCGCTCAAGTCGATGCCGTCGAAAACTTCGTGACGCAGAAATACGACATCATCGTCGTCGCTCCGGCCGATTCGAAGGCTATGGCCACTCCTCTTGCAAAGGCGGTGAAGGCCGGCGTCAAGGTTATCAACATCGACGTGCCGCTGGACGCCGATGCAAAGAAGGCTGCCGGCATCGATCTTGCCTTCTTCGGACCTGACAATCGCGAAGGTGCGAAGCTTGCCGGCGATGCGCTTGCCAAGGACCTTGGTCTCGGCGGTAAGGTTGTCATCTTGGAAGGTAACCCCGAGGCCGACAATGCCAAGGAGCGCAAGGAAGGCTTCATGGACTCCATCAGCAGCGGCAAGCTGCAGCTTCTCGACAGCAAGACGGCTCATTGGGAGACGGAAGAAGCCAATACCGTCATGACGAACTTCCTGACCAAATATAAGGACATTCAGGGTGTCATGGCGGCCAACGACTCCATGGCGCTCGGCGTCGTGAAGGCTCTCGATGCGGCCGGCCAGAGCGGCAAGATCAAGGTTGTCGGCTTTGACAACATTCCGCCGGTGCAGCCGCTGATCAAGGACGGCAAAATGCTGGCCACGGTCGAGCAATATGGCGCCGAGATGGCCGTCATGGGCATCAAGTATGGTCTGCGTGAACTTGCCGGTGAAAAATTCACTGGCTGGGTCAAAACGGATGTCAAGCTCGTCACCGCCAAGGACCTCAAATAGTCGAGATTGCCGATCGTAAGGTCAACAGAGGCGTCGGCTGATGGCCGGCGCCTACCACCAAAAACCGTTTTCCGCGTTGTTCGCGCCGGCGAGATCGGTTCCCGATCTCGGGAATACGTGTTAGTGGTGGCTTGCCATCTCCCATTGAAATAGACCGCATGAGGTGGACGTGTCAGACCCATCAGATGACTTCATCCTGACGCTGGAAGGAATAGGCAAACGCTTCCCGGGTGTCGTGGCGCTCAGGGACGTCTCCATGCGGATTGGTCGCGGCAAGGGCCATGTTCTTCTTGGCGAGAATGGCGCC
Organism: Rhizobium sp. CB3090; assembly: GCF_029714285.1. Lineage (NCBI taxonomy): Bacteria > Pseudomonadati > Pseudomonadota > Alphaproteobacteria > Hyphomicrobiales > Rhizobiaceae > Rhizobium > Rhizobium sp. CB3090. Next base: position 1,733,694 of record NZ_CP121663.1, on the reverse strand, counting down.
GGCAAATCGACGCTGATCAATCTGCTCGGGGGCGTATTCAAGCCGGACGACGGCCACATCCTGTTTGACGGGGAAAGCTATAGCCCAAGCTCGCCGTTGGAGGCGTTCAAGGCAGGGATCCGCGTCATCCATCAGGAATTGCACCCCCTCTCCAATCTCACTGTCGCTGAAAATCTGCTGTTTGAGCATCTTCCACGTCGGTACGGCCTGGTGAACTACAGGCAAATGAATAAGCGAGCGGCCGAACTGCTGGCGGAAGTGGGCCTTGATGTCGCCCCGACGACGCAGGCCAATCGTCTCAGCGTCGCGCAGCTTCAATTGCTCGAGATCGCCAAGGCGCTTTGTTATGAAAGCAAGCTGCTTGTTCTCGATGAACCGACGGCAACCTTGACCTCCAGGGAGGTCGATCGCCTGTTCGAGATTTTGAAGCGACTGAAGGCGCGCGGCGTCACGACGCTTTATATATCTCACAGACTGGAAGAGATTTTTGAAGTCGGCGACGACGTGACGGTGCTGCGCGACGGCCAGCATGTCATCACCCGTCCGCTGGCGGGATTGGGCATTCCCAATATCGTCGAACTCATGGTCGGACGAACGCTTTCCGATCACGGCCTGTTTCGCAGCGACAGCGCCGTGTTCGGTGAGGCGCTTGGCGTTTCCGGGCTGAAGGTGACACGAAACAGCCCGGAATTGTCGTTTTCCGTCGCCAAGGGTGAGATTGTCGGCATTGCCGGCCTCGTTGGCAGCGGTCGGACGGAGGCGGTGCGTGCGATATTCGGTGCCGACGACAAGGCTGCGGGCGAAATTCGCATCGACGGGAAAAAGGTCGAGATCAGTTCGCCGAAGGACGCCGTTGCCGCGGGACTTTGCCTGGCGACAGAAGATCGTAAGCTGCAGGGCCTGATGCTCGACATGACCTGCGCCGAAAACACGACCATAACGGACCTCGGCAAGATCTCCCGCAACGGGCTGATACGCCAGAGGGCCGAAGATAGTCACTCGCGGCGCCTCGTGCATGAGCTGCACATAAAAACACCGTCCATCCATCAGACAGTCAGGACGTTTTCCGGCGGCAATCAGCAGAAGGTGGTCATCGCGAAATGGCTGTTCCGTGGTCCCAAGGTGCTGATCTTCGACGAGCCGACCCGCGGCATCGATGTTGGTGCCAAAGCAGAGATCTACGAACTCCTGTGGAAGTTCGCCGCCGAAGGAAAAGGTGTCTTGGTCGTGTCGTCCGACCTGCCGGAGCTCATCGGCATTTGCCATCGCATCATCGTTTTCTCGGACGGCAAGATAGCCGGAGAGATAGCTCGGGACCAATTTGACGAGAGCAGGATTCTCTCACTCGCTTACAAGGAGTACAGTCGTGTCCGGCAACATTGAAATGACGACTGAGGTCAAAAAGGCCGGCGTCTGGGACAAGCTTATCCGGATTTCGATGAAGGAAGCCGGTGTCGCCATCGCCCTCGTCCTTATCTTGATCTTCTTCTCGGCGACCGCCCCATACTTCGCGACGCCGGAAAACTTCCTGAAGATTTTCGTCCAGATTGCCATCAACACCGTGCTCGCCTCCGGCATGACCTTCGTCATCCTGACCGGCGGCATCGATCTTTCGGTCGGCTCGCTGCTTGCCCTTTGCACGGTCATCGGCGCAACGATCATGATCGACCCCCGGTTTTCGCCGTGGCAGGCGATCGTTCTGGCGTCTCTGGCATCGATGGGTGCGGGCGCTATCCTGGGCGCGGTCAATGGATGGGTATGCGAGAAGTGGAAGCTTCCGTCGTTCATCGTCACGCTCGGCATGCTGAATGTCGCAAGCGGCTTGGCGCGCGTCGTCAGCGACAATTCCACGATCACCGGTCTGCCGCAGCCCTTCGTGGATTTCGGGAACCTGATCTTCTGGGGCGTATTCCCTTCCATTTTTCTGATCGCGATCGTCGTCGTTCTCATAGGCTGGTTCGTGTTGCGCTATTCCATATTCGGGCGCTTCGTCTTTGCGATCGGCACCAATGAGGAGGCGGTTCGCTTGTCGGGCCACGAGCCCAAAAGATACAAGATCGCCGTTTTCACGATTTCCGGTTTGACTGCGGGCATAGCGGCCATGGTCTATCTGCTCCGCCTCAATGTCGGCAGTCCGGTCGCGGGCATTGGGTATGAACTGAATGCCATAGCAGCGGTCATTATCGGCGGGACCAGTCTTTCGGGCGGAAAAGGCTCGATCATCGGCACGCTGGTGGGTGCATGTATTCTGCAGGTTCTATCGACCGGATTGCAGCTTTTGGGCGCCGACGACAACATCAAACCGATCGTCATCGGTGCCGTTATCGTGTTGGCGGTTATCCTGGATAGCTATCGTGGCCGATTGATGCGGATACTGGAAACACGATGATTGACCGCAACGTTCGAGCTGGCGGTGGCAGTCCTATCTGGCAGGGTGAGGCGACCGATTGAATCACGATCGAGCCTATCGCAGGCGCGTCGCTACTCCCTTTGGTCACGATCAGATCCGGTTTGTCGAATTGTGCCGAAGGCTGGCCGGCATTAAAACTAACGTATGACGAAGCTCCGGATCACTTTGGCTCAGATGCTCCTCATGATGGTCGGATTGCTGGCCACCATGGCGATCGCCTTCGGCGTCCCGGATGTCCCATCGGGAACGAGTCATCTTGCGCTGTCCCAGATAGCCGCGATGTCCGCCTCGCCAGCTAATGTGCAAGCTTGTGACCGGATTGAGCTTAGCGACGGAACCAAGCAGGTGCGCAAGCCGAAGCATCATCATAAATGCTGCCGCACCGTCGTCTGTTCCGTCTTCGGGATCATGACTTCGCCGCTCCTGCTCACAGGTCCTGAGATTGTGCGGACTTTTTTCGTGTGGTATTGGCCGCCGCTGTCTCCTTCCGATCCTCAGCGCCTTCTTCGTCCGCCGAAGCGCCTTGCTTAACTCCGCCCGGCGTCTTTGCACTCGGTAGGACAAGTCGTTCCTTCCATCATGCGTGAAGCTCGAAGCTCGCCGATATACGTGCGACCGGCCATCGAAACTGGCCGGCCTCTCTAAGCATGGGTTTAGGCGAGCTTCAAACGAGCTTTTATGACCACAGATCAATCCGGCGGTTGGCGAGTTGTCTCAATCCAATTCGAGTCCTTGTTGCCCGCCCGATCTCCGGAGGAGCGGCGGCACGTTCGAAGGAGTTTTCCGATGTCGACCACTATGGCTGATTTCAGCACCCTCCGTCAGGCTCCCCGCCGCCTCTGTCGCGCATTCTGGGAGGCGATCCCCAGTCCCATACGGCGAACGCCGTTCATGTTCCGCACCGGACGATACATCTATCGCAGGTTCACCAGGAACACCGTACGGGTTCAATCCCACTACACCCATTTCATGCGCAACCCGCCGCTGCTGTCGGTGATCGGAGCGCTTGCGTCCGGATATCCCCGCAACGGCGATGTCAAAGTCGCGTCGATCGGCTGCAGCACGGGAGCCGAACTGTACTCGGTTCTCTTTGCGATCAAGAGAGCTCGGAGCGATTTGCACCTGACAGCGCACGGCGCAGACATATCCGACACGGTCGTGGAGGTAGCGAGGCGGGGCGTCTACTATCCGGATGTTCCGGCCGCTGAAGGAAGCCTGTACGCTGCGGGCAGGCCGGAAGTCGCAAGCGCCGATGTGCCGGCGCTCGTTGAAATCCTGGAGCCCCTTCCGGATGGCTCGCTACGGGTGAAGGAGTGGCTCAGACAGGGCATCACCTGGCTCACGGCTGATGCGACCGACGGCGGGTTGCTGGACCTCGTCGGACGGCAGCATTTCCTGCTGGCGAACAATTTCATGGGACCTATGGACGACCTCATGGCCGAACGGTGCCTCCGCAACATGACAAGGCTGGTCGCACCGGGCGGATATCTGGTCGTCGACGGAATCGATCTCGACGTCAAGACCAAGGTATTGAAGGCATCCGGCTTCCGGCCCGTCTTGACCCGGCAGCATGAGATATGGGTGTCGGAGGAGTCGAAGAGTGGCTGGCCGTGGCTTCGCTGGGCGCGGGAGCCTCTGGATAGCAGCGCGCCCGACTGTGCTTGGCGATATTCCGTCATCTTTCATTTTGGAGATTGATAAGCCCTGAATTCGCATTCAAGCCGTCGAAGGCTGCCCGTCAGGCAGTCAGTGGGCGGTGATCTGCCAGTATGGGAGTTGACGATGTTTTCACCTGTCGAGGGTGCCAAATCTCAAGAATATCTGGATCAACCGCAGTCGGTCGGAGTTGGCGAGGCCAAGCCGGCGATCGTATCCGGCGGGGTTTGGATCGTCACGGCGAAGATCGTTTCGCAGCTTTCTCAGGTTGCGATGTTCTTCGTCGCGGCGCGCTTGCTGAGCCCGGCGGAGTTCGGGCTCTTCGCATTCGTTTCCGCCATTGCCATGCTGCTCGTTGTGGTGGCGGAAGGCGGGTGGGCGGAATTCATGATGAAAGCGAGCGATGAGGACGATTGCTTTGACCAAGTCACCACCATCTCGCTTTTTAGCGGCTGTTTATTCACCGCCGTCGGCGTGATTGCCACAGCAGTCTTCTACGCTCTCACGGGCGACGAAAAGCAGAGTGCGCTTCTTGCTCTGTTCAGTTGCTGGATGTTGCCCGCGGCGCTGACTGCGGCTTTCGATGGGACGCTCGTCGTTTCCGGCCGCCTGCGCCAACGTGCAATCGTCAGGATCGTGGGAGAGACATCGGGCCTGATTGCGGCAATGGTGTTGCTCCACCTCCATGCGCACGCGTCGGCGCTGGCAGCGGCCAAAATAGTTTGCCAACTCGTTCTCCTTATAGGATCGGTGCACGCCACGAGGCGGCTGCCGCACTTGCATGTGACGAAGCCCGTTCTCGTCGAGGTCATGGCGTTTTCGCGCCAGATCGTCGGCAATCGCCTGGTCGTGTTTCTGGGCTCGTATTCGGGCACACTCGTCGTCGGAAGCTTTCTCGGAATAGCGGACGCCGGTTTCTATCGTGCTGCGGAGCGTATTGTCGCCGTTGTTTCGGAGCTGCTGGGCGAGCCGGCACGGTCGTTGAGCTGGGTGGTTTTCCGGCGTGCGCATCTGCAGCCTGCACCGGCTCGATCGGTCGGTCACGCCGGCGTCCGGTTTCTCCTCGTTCTCTTCGCCATCGCCGCGCCTATGTACCTTGGATTGGCGCAGGTATCCGAAGCTGTCGTGCGGCTGGTGCTTGGCGAGGTATGGATACCTGCAGCCTCCATAATTCCCTTCCTTTGTCTGCGGCAGTTGCTGCTTTCGCCGGGTTACATCAACGAAGCGTCGCTATCTGTCGTTGGTCACATCCGGTATCGGCTCCCCGTCACGGTGTTGAACGTCGCCGTCTCGCTTGTGGTAATCGTCGCGATCGCCCGGTTCGGACTGTGGGAATTAGCAATCGCGCAATGCTTCACCGCGGCGTTCGCGCTAGCGACCTGCATTGGATTGCAATCGAAGTTCGCGAGTGTGAATTGGCTGGAGATTGCGCGGGGGATCATCCTGTTGATCGTGCCGCCGAGCATGATGATGGTCGCAACCGTGGAACTGGCTCGGCAATACCTCTTCGAGGATTGGTCCTGGCGGATCGTTCTTCTCCTCCAGATCGGCGCAGGCGCTTTGGCCTATGCCGCTGTCCTGATGGTCATGATCCAAACAAGCAGGCGTCTGCGTTGGCTAACATTGGAATAAGGAGCCGCAAGGACCTGCGCTCCATCGATCCCGCTGGATTCTCATCCTCTGCCGCAATCTGCAGAAACTGACCGAACGTGCGTTCAGTTGTCGGATCCCATCGCCGCGCCCGCGTACCGGCCGAGTCGTGGAACATTCCCGTGCAACCGGAGTTTTTCTGTAACAGCTTTTAGCCGCCAAGGCTGTCAACGTTGTGATGTGGTCTGATGGCGGCACTCGCCACGTTTCCGGGAGGCATTACGATGGCCCAGGATATGATCACCCACAATCCTCACAGCACGGCAAGCATTGCCGGTCATCCTGTCCATGCAATGCTGATACCGTTCCCGATCGCGTTCTTCGTCGCGACCTTCGTCTGCGACCTCGTCTTCTGGCGAACCGGCAACACAGCCTGGTTTACCGCCACGCTCTGGCTGCTCGGGGCCGGCCTGGTGATGGCCGCGTTGGCTGCTCTTGCCGGCCTCACCGACGTTCTGGGTGAGGCCCAGATCCGCAACCTCCGGGATGTATGGCTTCACGCAGGCGGCAACGTCCTCGCCGTCGTGATCGAGCTTTACAACTGGTACTCGCGATATACCAACGCAGAGGCAGCGGTGGTGCCGGTTGGCCTCGTCCTGTCGCTGATCGTTGTCCTGATCCTTCTGTTCACCGGCTGGAAAGGCTGGGGGATGGTCTACCGACATCATGTCGGCGTCGCCGATGAGCCGGACCAGGTACGCTGAATTTGTAGGCTTGGCTCGCGCCACAAGAGCGTCTCTGTCCCTACCAACCATAGCTGAAGGTAGCGCCGCTCATTCCATCACCGTCCTGCACTACATCGGTGCGGGTCGCTTTCCCATATTGGAAAACGCCGTAGGTATTGTCGTCGCCGTTCTGCCGCAACGTGGCTGAGTGACCGTTGCCCCGCTGCTGGATAATGCCGAGATTGCCGCGGCCGTTCTGAGCCAAGCCGGCAACATTGCCGTGGCCGGACTGCCGGATATCGCCATCGCGCAGGCCGCGATATAGCGAGTAAAAACGGAGACCGGTCGCAAAGATACCAGCATCTTCGGCATTGGCCGGAGCGAAGCTTACCGAGACCCGGCCGCCTGCGTAGGCCGGTACCGACATAGCCGCCTGGCCGATGCTGCCGGCAAGAAGAGCGGCGGTAATGATCTTGAACATTCTGCGGGTCATCCTGGTCTCCATTTTCTGGCTATCCTCAAGCCAATGGCCAACCCTCGCATTTTGTGGCTGAACCCAATCGGAATTCGCTGTTCAGTTATCATTCAGTCGTGTCGGCAAGGGCTTACACCACAAAGGGCGCCGGAAACCGGCGCCCTTTGTGTTCAATTAGCGGGTATGGTCAGTTCGCATCGCCGATCCGCCGCGCGCACCGGATGGTGTTGTCGCCGGCGGTGATATCAAGCGTGGCGTCGTAGGCGCCAGCTTTGGAGCGGAGCGAGACGGAACCGAGTGTGGCGGTGCGTCCTGGAGTGGCATCGAAGGCACCACTCTGATCGATATTGGAGCCGCCCGCACCTCCGGCACTCTCGACATGGAAAGTGTAGTTGCCGCTGATATGCTTATCAGTGTGGGCAAGGGCCTCCAAAGTGACCATGCCCGCCTCCGGCGTGGCGCGAATCTCGCAGCGCAGGCCCCCTTCGGATTGGTCGGTCGCGACCATGGCCGCCAGCGCGCCGGCGGGGAGGAGGACCAGAGTGAGCGCCGTCATAAGACGGCGCGGATGATTGATGACATGTGGCATGGTTCGTCTCCTTGACGTTCCCTCGCCGCGACTGCGGTATCTTTTTGGCCGCGTCGCCGATGGTTGTCGATTACGGGCAGGCCTGAACGAAGGCAGCGACGTTGCCGCTACCGCCCTGGCTGACATTGGCGTTGCAGCCGTGTCCCACCTGAACGCCGGCGGCGATGTTGCCGTTGCCGTCCTGTGTGAGGATGGTGGTGTGGTTGGAACCGAACTGGCCTACGCCGGCAACATTGCGGTCGCCATTCTGATAGGTGGCGCCGTAGTTGCCGTTGCCTTCCTGGCCGACGGCGGAAAGGTTGTGGCGACCATATTGCTGGCCCACCATCCTGTTGTAACCGCCATTCTGGTACACCCGGATCCGGTTTCTGAAGCCTTGTTGGGCACCGCCGGCAGAGTTGGACCAGCCATATTGTTCGATGTTCACGTCGTTCGCCAGCGCGGGGACGGCGGTGGCAACGCCGATGAGAGCGACGAGTGCGGTTGCGATGAAAGAATTGCGGATCATGACTGCGTCTCCTTTGGCAGACGGGACCGGTTGAACGCCTTCCTTTTAGAAGCTGCCGTTGGAACCGATGCTGAAGACAGCATTCAGTTGCGGTTCATTCATGCTCGCCTGAGAACTCAGCAAGTGTCGAAGATTTGAACCGGTGACGCAAAGGCGCCGCATCATGCAGCCTGGCTCAATGCGATGCCCGGGTGCGTGGTAATCTGGATACGTTCCGTCGCAAGGTGCCGGTCAGGAACGCGGACTTTAGTGGTATTTGGATACTGGAATTTTATTGCGTCAACGGGAGAGGCGCATGGTTTCAGGAAATGCACCTAAGCTTATCGGGCGCGTTTTGGTCGCTGAGCGCAATCCGCTCGTCATTGCAGCGCTTCGCGGACTTTTTGAAAATAAACCGGGGTTCTTGATCGTCGATACCGCACAGAGTTCGGCTGAGCTGTTTCAGAAGCTTACCGAGGTCGAGGCGGATTGCCTGCTTCTCAGTTGGCAACTCGAAGATGCCGACGCCCCCGATGTGCTCACGGAAATTGGCAAGCTCGGTTTCGATCCGCGCGTTGTCCTCTTTGCCGACAAGAACGATCCCGCCGTGATTCAAGAGACGGTTCGGCTGGGCGTCAATGGTCTTTGCTACCAGTTCGAGGACCCGGAAATCCTCTTTGCGACCCTGACCGCCGTCATAAAGGGGCGGATCTGCATTCCCTATACGATGCTCTCAAAAATCTCGAACACGCCCTTCCAGCAGCTCACGTCGCGCGAGACGGAGTTGCTGGGCATGCTGTCGCATGGCTGGTCCAACACCCAGATCGCAAGCCGCACCGGAATTTCCGAAAACACGGTGAAATACCACCTCAAGAATCTCTATGACAAGCTTGAGGTGCGCAATCGGGCCATGGCCGTTGCCCTTTACGCCAGAGAACGCCGCCGCAAGGTTGGCTGACCTACCCGCCGGGTAGTCCCGGCCTGCCCATTCATAAGAACCAGCCACCCGCTCGGGCCGCAAATGCGCTGCCCATCCGGCATCATTTTCTGCCCGGAGGGGTGTGGTGGAGCGATCGTCCAAAAGGCAGTCTTGGCGTCGAGGAAACATTCACCTCGGACCAGTATGCATCGGAGGAACCATGGCAGGCTTCAATCATCTCTTCATTCCCGGCCCCACCAATATTCCCGAACAAGTTCGCCAGGCAATGAACCTGCCGATGGAAGATATGCGCGCGCCGCGCTATCCGGAATTGACGCTGCCGCTCTTCGCCGATGTGAAGAAGGTGTTCAAGAACTACAATGGCCGCGTGTTCATCTATCCGTCTTCGGGCACCGGGGCTTGGGAAGCGGCGATGACGAACGTGCTTTCACCGGGCGACAAGGTGCTGATGAGCCGCTTCGGCCAGTTCTCTCATCTCTGGGTCGACATGGCCGAGCGCTTCGGCTTCGACGTCGATTGTTTCGACATGGAATGGGGTACGGGCGCGCCGGTCGAGCTTTATGCCGAACGTCTCGCCGCCGACAAGGCGCACAAGATCAAGGCCGTGTTCGTAACGCATAACGAAACGGCGACCGGTGTGACGTCCGATGTCGCAGCCGTCCGTGCGGCGCTCGATGCCTGCAGCCACCCGGCGCTGCTTTTCGTCGATGGCGTCTCCTCGATCGGTTCGATCGATTTCCGCCAGGACGAATGGGGCGTCGATTGCGCCGTTTCAGGATCGCAGAAGGGCTTCATGCTGCCCGCTGGCCTGGGCTTCCTCTCGGTCAGCCAGAAGGCGCTGGAGGCTGCCAAGACTGCACGCCATATGCGCTGTTATTTCTCCTTCGAGGACATGATCAAGACCAACGACACCGGCTATTTCCCCTACACGCCGCCGACGCAGTTGCTGCACGGTTTGCGCGCCGCGCTGGATCTGATCTTCGAGGAAGGCCTGGAAAACATCTTCGCGCGCCATCATCATCTTGCGAATGGTGTCCGTGCTGCGGTTTCCGCTTGGGGGCTCAAGCTCTGCGCGACCGAGCCGAAATGGCATTCCGACACAGTATCGGCGATCCGCCTGCCCGACGGCATCGATGGCGTCGAGGTGATCAAACACGCTTACCGCACCTACAACACCTCGCTCGGCAGTGGCCTCAGCAAGGTGGCCGGCAAGGTTTTCCGCATCGGCCATCTCGGCTCGCTCGACGAAGTGATGGTGCTCGGCGCACTCGGCGCCGCCGAACTGACGCTGCTGGACTGCGGCGTAAAGATCGAAGCCGGCTCAGGCGTGGCGGCGGCGATCAACCAGTTCCGTTCCGCCGCCGCAATCGCTGCCGCCAAGGCAGCCTGAGAAGACAGGACCGGGAGACCATCATGAGCCACACCATCAACCATCTCCGCCGGCTTCGTCTGCAACGCAGCGAGCTTGCCGTACCGGGTTCCAATCCTGATATGATCGAGAAGGCGGCCAATTCCGACGCAGATTATATCTTCCTCGATATCGAGGATGCCGTGGCGCCGCCGGACAAGGAGCGTGCCCGCGCCAACATCGTTCAGGCGCTGAACCAGATCGACTGGCGCGGCCGCGGCAAGACGATCTCGGTGCGCATCAACGGGCTGGACACCCATTATATGTACCGGGACGTCGTTGACCTGATGGAACAAGCCGGCGACCGGATCGATACGCTGCTCGTTCCGAAGGTCGGCGTCCCCGCCGACCTCTATATGGTCGAAGCCATGATCAACCAGATCGAGATCGCCAAGGGCTACAAGACACACGTCGGCCTTGAGGCGCTGATCGAAACGGCACTCGGCATGGCCAATGTCGAGGCTATCGCTTCCTTCGGCGGCCGGCTGGAAGCGCTGCATTTCGGCGTTGCCGATTATGCTGCGAGCCTCAAGGCCCGCACCGTCAACATTGGCGGGCTCAATCCGGACTATCCCGGCGATCAGTGGCATTTCGGCCTGTCGCGCATGACGGTGGCCTGCCGCGCTTACGGCCTGCGCGCCATCGATGGTCCGTTCGGAGATTTCTCCGACCCCGACGGTTACAGGGCCGCCGCTCGCCGGGCTGCAGCACTCGGCATCGAGGGCAAGTGGGCGATCCACCCCAGCCAGATCGCGCTCGCCAACGACATATTCTCTCCGCCTGAAAAGGAAGTCGAGCGCGCCCGCCGCATCATCGAGGCGCTGAAGCTCGCGGAGAGCCAGGGCAAGGGCGCGGCGTCGCTCGACGGCAAGATGATCGATGCTGCCTCAGAGCGCATGGCCCGCAACGTGCTTGCCACCCATGACGCCATTGTGGCCGGAACCAGATAAGAGGAGGAAGACATGGACATTCATGAATACCAAGCCAAGGAACTTCTCTCCCGCTATCAGATCCACATCCCGCGCGGCGGCCTCGCCTACAGCCCCGAGCAGGCGGCCTATCGCGCCCGCGAGATCGGCGGTGATCGGTGGATCGTCAAGGCGCAGATCCATTCCGGTGCGCGCGGCAAGGCTGGCGGTGTCAAGCTCTGCTCGTCCGACCACGAGATCGTCGACGCCGCCGATTCCATGCTGGGCCGGACGCTTGTAACGCACCAGACCGGGCCCCAGGGGAAACTGGTCAGCCGCCTCTATGTCGAAGAGGCGATGGATATCGAGCGCGAGATTTATCTCGGCTTCGTTCTCGACCGCAAATCCGAGCGGATCATGATCGTTGCCTCCTCCTCGGGCGGCATGGAGATCGAGGAGATCGCCGAGGCCGAACCGGACTCGATCATCCGCGCAACCGTCGATCCCGGCGTCGGCATGCAGGACTTCCAGGCCCGTGAGATCGCCTTTGGGCTCGGCATCGACAATGCCCTGATCGGCCGCGCCACGCAGACGCTGCTCGGCTGCTACCGCGCCTTCGTCGATTATGATGCCTCGATGCTCGAGATCAATCCGCTGGTCGTCACGCGCCGCGGCGAGCTCGTGGCGCTCGACGCCAAGATGAGCTTCGACGAGAACGCACTGTTCCGCCGGCCGCATATTTCGGAGATGCGCGACAAGAGCCAGGAGGACCAGCGCGAAACCTATGCGTCCGACCGCGGCCTTTCCTATGTCGGCCTCGATGGCAATATCGGCTGCATTATCAACGGCGCGGGCCTGGCCATGGCGACTATGGACATGATCAAGATCGCCGGCGGCGAGCCTGCGAACTTTCTCGACATCGGCGGCGGCGCCTCGCCGGAACGTGTGGCAAAGAGCTTCCGCGCCGTGCTCCGTGACAAACAAGTCGAAACGATCCTCGTCAATATCTTCGCCGGCATCAACCGTTGCGACTGGGTGGCCGAGGGCGTGATCAAGGCGTTGCGCGAAGTCGGCGTGCCGGTACCGCTGGTCGTGCGTCTTTCCGGCACCAACGAGGAGGAGGGGCGGCGCATTCTCGCCGAGTCCGGCGAAAACATCATTATTGCGGAAACGCTGGCGGAGGCTGCCGACAAGGCTGTTAGTGCCTGGCGTTCATACACTGCGAACAAGGCCGCTTGAGGGAGGATCACGCCATGGCCATTCTACTTGACAAGAACACCCGCGTGATCGTGCAGGGCTTTACCGGCAAGATCGGCAGCTTCCACGCCGAGGACATGAAGCGCTACGGCACCAATGTCGTTGGCGGTGTCACCCCCGGCAAGGGCGGGCAGACGCATCTCGGCATGCCGGTCTTCAACACGGTGAAAGGTGCGATGCAGGAAACCGGCGCCGAAGCCTCGATCGTCTTCGTGCCGCCGCCCTTCGCCGCCGACTCGATCATGGAAGCGGCAGATGCCGGCATAAGGCTCTGCGTCTGCATCACCGATGGCATTCCCTCCCAGGACATGATCAGGGTCAAGCGATATATGAGGCGCTACCGCTTCGAGGATCGCATGACCCTGATCGGGCCGAACTGTGCGGGCATGATCACGCCCGGCGAGGCGCTGATGGGGATCATGCCGGGTTCGATCTATCTGCCCGGCAGGATCGGCATCGTCGGCCGCTCCGGTACGCTCGGCTATGAAGCCGCGAGCCAGATGAAGGCGCTCGGTATCGGCGTTTCCACATCGGTGGGTATCGGTGGAGATCCGATCAACGGCTCGTCCTTCAAGGACATGCTCGAACTGTTCGAAAAGGATCCGAATACCGACGCCGTGCTGATGATCGGCGAGATCGGCGGGCCGCAGGAGGCGGAAGCTGCACTCTGGGCACGGGACAATATGAAGAAGCCGCTGATCGCCTATATTGCCGGGCTTTCGGCCCCGAAGGGCCGCCGCATGGGCCATGCCGGTGCGATCATCTCGGCTTTCGGAGAGTCGGCCCAGGAAAAGGTCGAGATCCTGAAGGGTGCAGGCGTTACCATCGTGCCGACGCCTTCGAGCTTCGGCGAAACGGTGGCCGAAGTGCTCTCAGCAATGAGCAAGGCGGCCTAGACAATTCTAGGAAAAGCGATTTCCCGTCCGGAATTGCGTAAAAACAATAGGTTAGAGCGGCTGAGCGTTTTGGTAAAGCGCTCAGCCGCTCTAGAGCGGGATGAATTTAAGCCCGGTCATAGCCAGCATTTATGAAGTAGTTTGAGCATTCTTGTGGCGCAATGGTGCGGAGGATGTCTCCAAGTACGTCGTAGATGGCCTGACGGGTCCTAGCCTGGGCTTTTCGCAACCGATGTTTGACCTTTGCGAAGAGCTGTTCGATCGGATTGAGGTCGGGAGAATATTGCGGCAGAAAGAACAAGTGGGCGCCAGCTTTGCGGATGGCGGTGCGGATCACCTTGGCTTTGTGAGAACCGAGATTATCCATCACAACAATGTCGCCGGGGTTGAGCTCCGGCACCAACACCTGTTCGACATAGATGCGGAAGCGGTCACCATTGATCGGACCGTCGAGGATGAAGGGCGCACTGACGCGGTCGATGCGCAAGGCGGCGAGGAAGGTCATGGTGTTCCAGTGACCGAAGGGAGCCTCACCGAGTAGTCGTTCGCCGCGCGGCGCCCAGCCCCTGAGCGGCGCCATATTCGTCTTTGTCCAAGTTTCGTCGATGAAAACCAGGCGGGCAGGATCGATGCGATGGCGATGCTTCAGCCAGCGAGCTCGTCGCGCGACGACATCGGCCCGTTTGCGTTCGAAGGCGACCAGCGTCTTTTTTTATAACTCAACCCTTCGTCATGCACGAAGATCCAGACGGAGCGATAGTCCACTTTCAGACCGCGCGCCTCCAGCTCGTGGACCAAGCCACGCAACGTAAAGGCGCTGCCGCGACAACGTGCGATCAGCCAGTCCCGATGCTCACCCGAAATCGCCCGTCGCTTGTGCCCACCCATCTGGCCGGGGGCTGCGCTGCCCGTCTCGCGGAAGCGTCGCACCCAGTCGATGGCGGTACTGATGCCGACGCCGAAGTGTTTGGCCGCTGCCCGGCACGAAAACCCTTCGTGCATCACAGCACCAACAACACGGTCTCGAAGATCATCCGAAAAAGGTCGCGCCATTCTGCCCGGCCTCCTTTACCGGTCAGAATAAGGAATCTGATTTGCTCACAAAACGGAATCCCAATTCCGATTCCGCCTAAATTCATCCCGCTCTAATGACAGGACCACGAGTGCTTGTGGCCGCCGCAGGAAGCAGGTGCAGGCAGCGGCGTTCGCCTCCTTCTCCAATCAGGGACAGACCCGCATGTCGACGAAGCGCATCATCCTCGTCGACGCGATTGCCGATGGCTAATAGCGCTCCTATCGATCCTCAGGCTTCGAGCTCCACCTCCGATCCTGCATCCGTCCGCACTTGCGGAGAAGCTGGTCGACTTTCAGCGGCGGCTTACCATAACAAGTATGGTTCCACAGCAGCAGATTATCCTGTTCACATTGAATCGCGGCCTCTCGAGGAATCGCGGTCTCTTGAGGCGTCCGCACTCTGAATGCGGCGCCGGGATATTCCAGGAGCTTGACGGTGGGCACACTCTCCTTCTACCGGAACATCTGCCTGCAACTTTGCTTGATTTCCTTCAAGGATATTCATTTCAACAAAGCGCTATGATTTCGGGCGCGCCGGCGTCGGCCGCAAGATCACGATCTTCGAATTGTGGATCGCATCGCGAATTTCACCGGTAAGCGCCTCGACGAGACCGGCGTACTCCTGGCGCCGTGCTTCCCGGACAGTGTCGGGCAGGCAGTCCACCCGCGTAAGTGTTTCGACGGCGACTGCAAGATCTTCGCACATGCCGCGGAAAGTCTCATCTGAGCCGAAGAGCTGTTGCACCCGCGCGACTTCATGAGGAAAGCGCACTTCGACAATTTCGAGTGCGGACAAATGCGTTGAACTATTCCTTTCCGACATCTCTCCGCCCCGCTCGTCATGATCACGTCAAGCAGACGGAGACATTATATTGTCATAATCTAAAATAGAGGCGTAATATACATGAACATACAAGGGCGGCAAGACGACCAGCACGGTCGTAGGGGGACACTATGCAGAGCGCTTGGGCAAGCGGGGACGACGCGTCCTCCCCTGACATGTGGGAGATCAGAGAGCAGCTTCAACGTATCCTTTCAAGTGAAGAGTTTTTGGCACCGGAACGGGGCCGCAGGTTTTTGGAATATATCGTCGAAGAGACGCTCGCAGGACGTGCCGACTACCTCAAGGCCTATACGATCGCACAGGAGGTTTTTGCCCGGGATGCATCGTTCGACGCGCAAAACGATCCGGTCGTCAGAATAGAAGCGGGCCGGATTCGTCGAGGCCTCGAACGCTACTATCTGGTTGCGGGGAGGGCCGACCGGATCGTCATTACCATACCGAAAGGGGCCTACATACCCTGCTTTCGGTACGCCACTGTTGCCGAGATATTGCCCGATCTGTTCGAGACGAAAGATGTCCCGGAGACAGCACCTGAAATGCAGAAGCCGATGACTGCGGCCGATCGCATGGATGGGGCACCGCCGCCCGTGTGGCTGTGGTACGCGATCGCAGCGGCAATAGCCTTGGCGATGTTTGTCGCCGTTGTCCCACCGCTCAGCGTCGTCCTCTTTTCATCGCGCGGCGCTCAAAATATCGCTCCGGTCGCGGCGGGAGTGACCGTTCCCAAGGTTCTCGTCGAATCTTTCGAAGAAATTTCAAAAGAGGGCGGGTCCGCTGACATCGCCCGCGGGCTCACGGAAGAAGTCATTGGCGAGCTTGCGAAATTCAAGGAGATCGCCGTCATCGCAAAACAACCGCCTTCCAGACCGGACGTCCGGGTGGAAGAACCGCGTTTCGCACTTCAGGGAGGTGTGCGCGTTGACGGAAACAAGCTTCGGCTGACGACCAGGCTCGTCCGCCGTTCCGATGGATCGGTGATTTGGGCGGACAATTACGATAGGGACCTTCGAGTGCAGGATATGCTGGACGTCGAGGCGGATGTCGCACAGCGGGTTGCGACGGCTGTCGCCCAGCCCTACGGCCTGATCTTCCAGGCTGACGCCGCGCGCCTGACCGAGTCTCCCCCTGACGACTGGGACGCTTACGCGTGTACCTTGTCCTATTACAACTACCGAAGCGAACTGAACCCGCAAAACCACGCGGCAGTGCAAGATTGCCTCAAGCGTACGACCGAGCGTCTTCCGACCTATGCGACCTTATGGGCATTGCTCTCTCTGACCTATCTGGACGAGGTTCGCTTCCAATACCGCCTGGACACGCCGCAATCGGGGCGTCCCTTGAAGCTGGCTCTTGAAACGGCAAAGCGTGCTGTGGATCTTGATCCTCAGAATGCACGGGCGTTGCAGGCCTTGATGCTTGCGAACTTTTTCAACGGCGACGTAGACGCCGCATTGAAGGAGGGAGCCGCCGCCTATGCGATCAATCCGAACGACACGGAAGTCTCAGGGGAATATGGTTTCAGGCTCGCCTTCTCCGGCAGGTGGGAAACGGGCTGCGAACTGATGTCGACAGCCATCAGCAGAAACCCTGGCCCCATTGGATATTATGAAGTGGGCATGGCGATGTGCGCTTATATGCGGCGTGATTACCAGGCGGCCGAACTGTGGGTCCATATGGCAGATCTCAAATATAACCCCATGTACCATCTTGTTCTGCTCGCGATTCTGGGTGCTCAGGGCAAGCTCGACGAAGCCGGTCGTGAACAGGAGTGGCTGAAATCGAACGCGCCCGTGCTGCTGGCCAATATCCGCGGGGAGGTCGCAAAGCGGCTGCAGCGGCCCTCGGATCAAGACCTTTTTCTGGCAGGTTTAAAAGGCGCCGGCATCGCGATTACACCCTGAAGCCCGGCGTTCTGCCGATGTGACGAGGGAGCGGCCAATAGACGATACGTGATGCTACAGGCGTTTGAGGTCCGGCAGCGCTACTATCTCCTCCTTGACTACGGCCGGTCGGCTCCGCCACGAGCCGAAAAGGAGGAACCGTGTTTCTCGACTATTTTGCACTTGGGGTCCTGATTTTCGTAGTGGTCACTCTGTTCTATGCGGTGATAGCGATTCATGACATCCCCCACCTGATTGCCAAGGCTCGCAATCATCCTCATCAGGATGCGATCCACGTTGCCGGATGGGTGAGCCTGTTCACCCTGCACGCCATCTGGCCGTTTCTGTTCATCTGGGCAACGCTTTACCGGGAGGACCGCGGCTGGGGAATCCAGCCCGACGGCAAGCTTTCGCGCGAAGCGGAGACAAATGAAGCGGAGACAAATGCTGAAATCGCGCGTCTTCACGCCCGGATTGCCGAGCTCGAAGCGCTCCCGCTGGAGAAGGAGAAAGTCTGATGGATCTGCTCCTGATACTCACCTATGCCGCGATCTGCTGGACAATCTTCAAGATATTCCGGATCCCGGTAAACCAATGGACACTCGCGACGGCCGTTCTGGGCGGAATCTTCCTGATCTCCGGCCTGCTGCTCATCATGAGCTACAACCATCCTTATTCCGGAGACGGACGCGTCTATTTCACCTCGGCACCTGTCATCCCGGTCGTCGGAGGCCAGGTCGTGGAAGTGCCTGTCACGCCAAACAAGCCGCTGAAGAAGGGCGACGTGCTCTTCCGCATTGATCCGCGACCTTATCAATTTGTCGTCGATCAGAAGAAGGCAGCTCTGGCCGAGGCCGAGCAGACGGTTCTTCAATTGAAGGCTGCGCTCGATGCTGCTAATGCCGCGGTCACCGGAGCTGAGGCATCACGCGACCGCTCCCTGCAGGCATTCACGAAATTCCAGCAGGCAAACGAGAATGCAAAATCCAGCGGTAGGGGCGCTGTTTATTCCGAGCTCGAGGTCGAAAATAGGCGCGGGCTCTATCTGACCGCAGAAGCGACCGCCGATACGGCACGTGCTCAAGCAACTCAGGCGAGGCTGGCCTATGAATCCGAAATCAACGGCACGAATCCAACCGTCGCCCGATTGAAGGCGGAGCTGGGTAATGCCGAATACGAACTTGACCAGACGACGGTTCGCGCCCCAAGCGACGGCTATGTGACCCAGGTCTTTCTCCGTCCGGGGATGATGGCCAATCCCTTGCCGCTGCGCCCCGTCATGGTGTTCATCAACAGCGAGGACCGTATGCTGGCGGCAGCGTTCATTCAGAACTCACTGCAACGCGTACGCGTTGGCGATGATGCGGAGGTCGCTTTCAAAGCGGTGCCCGGCAAAATATTCAAAGCGCGCGTCCAAGAGGTCATCGATGTGATGGCCCAAGGCCAGCTTCAGCCGGGAGGAGCGCTGATAGACCCGCAGGCGCCCGAGCGCGCCGCTCCAGGACAGACATTGGCCCGTATCCAATTGCTTGAGGATACCGACAAATATCAGTTGCCGGGAGGTGTTGTCGCGGAGGTTGCAGTCTATACCGAGCACTGGCATCACGTCGCCATCCTCCGAAAGGTCCTTTTGCGCATGAGCAGTTGGATGAACTACGTCTTCTTGGAGCACTAGCGGTCCTTCCCGTGGCGATATCGAATTGCCACGGGCTTACGGGCTTAAGAAAATGCGTTCTTATGTCGTAAATGCCGCCACGGTGGCTTTCGGCAGAAAGCGGGCTTCAACGTCCCTCTGCGCCGTGCAGGCCATTGGAGTTGACGCGCCGGAAATCTGTTAAAGTTCTCCGTCGCAAGGCAATAGGTTTCTCGGTCATTGCCAATCGGCGTGCGGCAAATCGAATGAGAGCGTAATGGGCGTTAGGAATTATTTGATCGAAGGCGTTTCCGGGACTGGCAAGACCTCAATCGCCACCGAACTGCAGCAGCGCGGTTACCACGCCATCCATGGTGACCGCGAGTTGGCTTATCAAGGCGATCCCGAGACGGGTGAGCCGCTGGATGGTTCTGCGCACGAGCAGAACATTCTGGATGTGGCCTTTGGGCACAAGCACCACCTTTGGGATGTCGACAGGGTCAAATCCCTTGTGGCCGATCGACGCCACCCGATCTCCTTCTTCTGCGGCGCCTCAAGGAATTTCCATCACTTTATCGATCTGTTTGACGGAGTTTTCGTTCTCGACATCGATCTGGACACCTTGAAGAGGCGGCTTGCCAGCAGACCTGAAGACGAGTTTGGCGGAAAACCAGCCGAACGAGACGTGGTGGTGCGACTGCATGCAACGAAGGAAGATCTTCCCAAGAAAGCAACGATCATTGACGCCACTGCGCCGCTCGCCTCCGTTGTCGACGATATTCTGTCGAAATGCGGAGCGGTCGATTGAGAGCTGGCTTGGGCACAAGCGCTCGTTTCGTAATGACCCTAAGAGCCCGATGATCGCTGGCGGCGCCAGCAAGATGCTTGCCGGGACTGGGAGAGCCCGACAAGTCGGGAGGGCTCGCTTGGGGTCGAAGTCATCCACTGACTGCATTCAGGAGATCGTGTCGAGAAATCACCCCGACCGGTCGTTCGCCGTCGAGGACTGTGATTTCTCCATCATGCTCCTTGGCGATTTGCAGGAGCCTCGACAACTTATCCGTTGCGAGGACGGTCGGGCCGGATTCAAAAAGATGGATTACTTCGACAGGCTGCATCACAACCAGGGATACGTCGTCCCTCCTCGACCAGCCAGTCGCGCACCCGCCTTGCCTGGGCATTGAGTTCTCTTGACCGCGGCCAGACGACGTGGAAGGCCAAGTTGGTGTGCAGGACATGCCCGCCCACCGGAACCAGCGCTTTCGATCGGATCTGCTCCTCGATAAGATGCTGCCAGCCGAGAGCCACGCCTTCGCCGGCCAGAACAGCCTGTATGACGAGCACATAATCGTTGATCGCCAGCCGCCGCGCCTGAGCGGAATATCGGACTCCCGCGCTTGTGAACCACTCCGACCAATCGCAGGCAGCTCTGACGGGTTCCTCCAGATGGATGAGGGGTAATGTCAGGAGGTCTTCAGGCCGCTCGGGAAGACCGCGCCGTTCGACAAAGCCGGCGCTTGCGACGGGAAAAACAACTTCCGGCGCCAGCATGGCGGAATGATAGCGCGGCCAGCTTGCCGGATCACCGCCGCGAACGCCGAGCGGAATCGGCTCCTCGTCTAGGTCGAGGTCCCGCACGCTGGTCTGGATACGCAGATCGATGTCCGGAAGATCGGCACGGAGACGGGCCAGACGCGGCAGCATCCACATGGAACCGAATGCGGTCGAAGCCGCCAGCGTGACATTGGCTTCCCGGCCTTTCGTTCTGATGTCCTCCGCCGACTTTTGGATGCGCGAAAGACCGACGGTGACATCCGCGTGGAAACGCTCGCCCACGTCGGTCAATTCGACACTACGATGCTCGCGATGAAAGAGGGGTATGCCAAGCTGATCTTCGAGCTTGCGCACGGCAAAAGAGACGGCGGCCTGGGTCATGCCGAGTTCTTCGGCGGCCCGACTAAAATTTTGATGCCTTCCTGCTGCTTCGAAGATGATCAGGCTGGAGGCAGACGGCAAAAGTCTTCTGAAGGTTTGCATAAACAGAGCTTATACAAAAGCCAAGTTTTTTCCAGCGTTACAAAGCTTCAAAGTCGTTTAGCCTCTACTTCGATTATGGAGGCGGAAATGACCGAGGCAATTGAAGAGAGTGCTGGCAGACGTGGACGCAGTGGGCGATCCGCCCGACGCGACGGCATGGGGAAGGTTCATGTTCCCTATATCGTCCGCAACATCCCGACCTATGACATCCTCTCGGAAGAGAACCTCCAAAAGATCGAACGTATCGCGGACCGCATTCTGGCAGAAATCGGAATAGAATTTCGCGACGATCCGGTTGCTGTCGAACACTGGAAGAAGGCTGGGGCCAAGGTGGACGGCGTGCGCGTTCGCTTCGAACCGGGAATGCTTCACGAGATTGTCTCTTCTGCCCCGAGCGTCTTCACCCAGCACGCCCGCAATCCGGCGAACAGCGTGCAGATCGGGGGAGGCAATGTGGTCTTCTCGCCGGCCTACGGTTCGCCTTTCGTCATGGATCTGGATAAAGGCCGTCGGTACGGGACCATCGAAGACTTTCGCAATTTCATCAAGCTCGCTCAAGCAAGCCCATGGCTGCACCATTCCGGCGGCACGATCTGCGAGCCGGTCGACGTGCCGGTGAACAAACGTCACCTCGATATGGTCTACAGCCACATCAAATATTCCGACCGCCCGTTCATGGGATCGGTGACGGCGGAGGAGCGTGCCGAGGATTCGATCGAGATGACGCGGATCCTCTTCGGCGCGGACTTCGTCGACCAGAACTGCGTCATCCTGGGCAACGTCAATGTGAACTCGCCACTTGTCTGGGACGGCACCATGACAAGATCGCTGCGGGCCTATGCCCGTGCCAACCAAGCGGCCGTCATCGTGCCGTTCATCCTCGGTGGCGCGATGGGGCCTGTCACGAACGCGGGGGCTATCGCTCAATCCTATGCGGAAACGCTCGCAGGCTGCGCTCTGACGCAGCTCGAACGCAAAGGCGCGCCGGTTATCTTCGGCAATTTCCTGTCGTCCATGTCGCTGCGATCGGGATCGCCCACCTTCGGCACCCCTGAACCGGCCATCGGCTCGATGGTGATCGGGCAGCTTGCACGGCGGCTGAAGCTGCCTTTGCGCTGCGCGGGCAACTTCTCCAACTCCAAACTCCCCGACGGTCAGGCCATGCAGGAGGGGCTGATGTCCATGCTGTCGGCCATTCACTGCGGAGCGAATTTCATCCTGCACTCTGCCGGCTTCCTCGATGGTCTGCTGTCCATGTCTTACGAAAAATTCGTAATGGACGCAGATCTCTGCGGCGCGCTCCATTCCTATCTCGCCGGCGTCACCGTCGATGACAACACGCTGGCCTTCGACGCGTTCGAAGAAGTGGGTCCCGGCAGCCATTTCCTCGGCTCCGCCCACACGATGCGAAACTATCAGACCGCCTTTTGGCAAACGACGCTGTCGGACAATGAGCCTTTCGAGAAGTGGAGCGAGGAGGGCGGATCGACCGACATTGCGACGCGCGCCAACCGCCAATGGAAAAGGACGCTCGCAGACTACGAAGCGCCACCTCTCGACGTTGCGCTTGATGAGGCCCTGTGTGATTTTGTAGGCAGACGCAAGTCGTCGATGGCCGATAGCTGGTACTGAGGGAGAAAGGTGCTGATAACAAGAGCCTTGGAGGCCCTTGTTTCATTCTGAGCCCGGTTCCGCCTACGTGCTGTCTGCTGTCGGGTGCTGGCGGAGTGAATGGGAGCATTCCATCTCGCCCGTCGAGCAGCTTTGCATCACCTTCCGGGAGATCGGCCAAAGGTGTGCAGGTTTCATGAACCGCAACCTGCGTCAACGCGTTCATCGTTGAAGTGGCGGCGAATGCAGCACGACGAACATGAAGAGCGGCGAAGAGAAAAGCACCAAAACGGACGATCGGCCCGGCGCGACGGCAACCTTCCCCTACGACCGGATGACGGTCGAACGGTTCCGCAAAAGCTTTCCGCGTGCCCGTTGGAGCGACGATCTGAAAGCCTGGTTCGTTCCGGGAAAGACGGCGTCCCGGCGCTTCGACCGCTGGCTGGAGCGCGAAGCCGCTGCCGCGGATGCCTATGCCGACATCAAGGGCCGTGACGCCTACGCTTTCGACCCGATTCTTTCGAAGTATCTTCTCGTGCAGGACGATCGTCTGGAGGTGAGAACGCCTTACTCTCGCACAGTCGTCGATGAGATGCGGGAAGTGCCATTTGCCTCGTGGGACGCGGACAACCGGGTTTGGAGCATTCCTTATCGATCCTATGAAGACTTGCGTCGACGCTGGGGCCGGATCGAGGCCGCCGCCAGGCGCAATGAGCCTGAGGAGCGTAAGCGGCGGCAGGCGGAGAGACGTGGATCCGAGGAAGAACGAGCATCGCGTGCCCGTGCGGCTGAACGTCGCCGCCGGCGCCATCCTTTGAGGCCGGATCAACTTCCGCCCCTTGATCGCCCCGTGATGACGCGAGCCTACGGCATCGTCGTGTTCACAGGCTTCGACGGAGAACTCGTTGAGCCGGAAACCCTTCGCTCTTTCTACGCTGGTTTTCCTCAGAACGACGATTACATCTGGGGACGCTGGCGTCCGGGTACCTTCGATGAGCTCGTGAAAACCTGGCCGTCTCGGCCGAGTTCACAGCCGGACAACGACGCCCTTTGGTGGCAGCCGACGCTCGCCGAGCTGCGGGTGGCGCGGAAATCAGCTCGTGCACTGGAGCGCCGGCGAACCGGGACCGACTCGACGGCGCATCTGAGGAATGCAGCGAGTTGACGGAGCAATCGTTGTCCCCCAGCCGGTACTCCCGTCCCCGAAAGCCGCCTGCTCCAGAGGCTGCGGCAGGGAAACACAGCATAGCTACTACCCTGCTATTGTAAGCCCTTCATCCTTCACACGGCAAAATTCGATCAATTGTTTCGAGGTCATTGGCCGTGCCAGAGCGTAGCCTTGCAGCAAATGGCAACCAAGATCTTTCAGGATCTTCGCATGCTCCATTGTCTCCACGCCTTCGGCAACGATGTCGATGTTCTGTGAGCGGCCGATTTCGATGATCGAGGAAACCAGACGGCGTTGAGATGGAGATGTGACAATCGGGTTGATAATTTCGCGATCGATCTTAAGCCTTCGTGGCTCAAATCTCAGCAGACTGACGATACTGGCATGTCCGGTGCCGAAATCATCGATCTCGATTTCAATACCAAGCTCTTTGAGAGCTGGAATTATCTCATTGAGAACAGGCTGGAGGTCGTCGAAGGAGATCGTCTCAAGCAGCTCGAAACACAGTCGGCCCTTCGCTACAGGAAGCGCTGACAGCTCCGCAAGCAGATTTGCCTCCGCCAGCCGACGCGCCGAAATATTGACTGAGACACGCGGGATGCGCATTCCCAGGCTGTCCCATCTTGTAAGCTCGAATAGGGCCTTTTGCAGAATCAGCTTATCCATGTCGCCGGAACGCCCCAGACTTTCCGCGACATTAAGAAATTTGTCGGGGCCGAGCAGACCCTTTCGCGGATGATCCCAGCGGGCAAGCGTCTCGACGCCGGCGATCTCCAACGTGTCTGCATTAAACTGCGGCTGGAAGAATGCCACCAGTTCGTCGCGGTCGAGTGCGTGATTGAATTCGTCCGCCAATTCTTTCGAATGGATTGCCGCGATGCGAAGCTCTTCGGTGAAAGTGGCGGCGCGGCCGCGGCCCGCCTTCTTCGCCTCGTACAGAGCCAAATCGGCATTGAGAAGCAGTTGGCCAAGGTCCCGCCCGCCAGAACATTCGATTTCCCAGGCGACGCCAACGCTTGCACTGATCACACACTCCGAACCATCGATGAAGAGGGTCTGTTCGAGCGCATCGACGATCTGTTGGGCTAACATATGTGCTTTAGGTTCGGGATTGGAACTCCAGCTAGCGAAGATGAACTCATCTCCGCCGATCCGAGCCGCCACGTCGTTTGGACCGGTCAAGTTGGCAAGGCGCGATGCCGTTGACTGTAGGACCGTGTCACCCCCGGCATGTCCCTTCGTGTCGTTGATCTCTTTGAAGCGGTCCAGGTCGATATGAATGAGTATCAGACAATCGTTCGGACCGGGTCTCGGCGGTTGCGAGATCATCTGGTCGACAAATCGCCTGTTAGGAAGCCCCGTCAGCGCGTCATGCAACGACAGGTATTCCAGCCTTTGCCGTGCCCGGACAAGCTTTTTCTTGTGAAGGCGGAGCTTTTCAATGGTTCTCTGGCGTGATTTGGTCAGAAAGCCGACCCAGACAATCGGCGCAACGACGCATAGAGACAGCAGGCTCGCATAGAGCTCAAAAATGCCTATGCCGTTGTTTTGGCCCCATCCGCCCTTAGGCACGGCGGCGAGGGTCCATCGGCCGTACGTCATATCAACGGATGCCACGACCGGTTGCTTCGAAAAAGTGTTCAGGTCGCCGAGAAAAACCTGCTTGGGCAAGTTCGGCTCCGGTACGGTGCTGACGGCAATCTCAAGGTCGGTCGATTCAAGGCCGCTGTCCTGATAGAGCCTTGGTATGTCTATGACTCCGGACAGAAGACCCCAAAAGATCTGGCTTGTTCCGTCATTCATATAAACCGGACACCTGACCACGAAAGCAACTCCACCCTGGACAAGCTCTACCGGGCCTGTCAGGACGATATTGTGGGTGTTGCGCGCCAGCATCGCATCATTGCGTTGTTTTACGTTCGTCCGGTAGTCGAGCCCGATCGCCTTTTCGTTTCCTTTTTCCGGATAAACCCATTTGACCACCATGCCGGGCGCCGCGGCGAAGCTTCGCAATTGTGAATCGGGTTGCAAGATCTGCGCGGCAAGCTTGGAAAAAGCGTTTTGGTCCATCGCCGGATTGACCGATATACCGGCCGCGAGACCTTGCAACAGCTTCACATTGCTGTTGAGATTAGTCTGAAGCCGCGATGATATGGTGGCAAGTTCGCTGGCAACAACCGAGCGTTCATCGGCCAGCGATCGCTCCAGCCGCCAGTTCGTCGCAACCCAGACGACGATGACTGCAATGGTCGCCGCAAATATTGCCGGAGCAAATGCGGTAGCATGGCCTATTGCAGAGTTCGCGAAGCCACTTAATATTTTTGAATTTCTTCGAAACTTCATCAGGTTGCCGGTATAGAGGACAGGCCTGCATCCTTACACAGCTTCTTTAAAGCAACGCTAAACTCACCCAGCCAATCGACGATCGAGGAAAGCTGTCTATTCTTCCTGGAGCGCGGCGCCGAATATCGCTGTTTTTTGATATCGGCTGCTCGTCTTATTATTCGAAGGAATTCATCCCAATTCTGGGACAATAGCTACTGAATCGGCGTGCTATCTCAGAATGCCGCTTTGGGTGGTTCGATAACAAAATCTGGAATGAAATATCCGAGCTTCATGTATATGCAGCTTTCGTGCGCCGCCACGATAAAGGCATCCCTGGCAAGCTCAGGGGTGGATTTGCCATCGACTGCAGCGCGACAGATCATCAATGCATCCCGGTAAAACCGATCTTCTTCGGCGGGCCAATCTGTCAACAGACAATCGAGTGCTTCCAAACTGCTCCTGATCGTTCGAAACTCGCCGATCCGGTGTAGCTCAAGGCTTACGGGCTCTTGCCATGTTCCATTCGTCAACATGATCTACCTCGAGCGTTAAACGGAGCGAAAGGCATCCTTGTTCCCGTGGCAGCTGCGTGTTGGGCCGTTTTCGATCCTAAAAACCGACAGATTGCGCAAGGGATCGCAGAAAACCTGTTGGCTGAGTGTTGGCGGGAAGGCTGCAGATGCGTCGGCGAAGAACTACCGTTCGACGGTAGACACAAACATCCTCAGCCGCTACGGTCCGGCCGCCGTCAAACGCTGAGGACATGATGCGATGCTGCAGGAGGCTTCGGAAAGATCGTCGAAGCGCGTGCCAGGCACGTTGGCTGACATAGATGTCGAGCAGGCGGGGGCGGTCTGCCTACGCCGCACGAATAGGGGTGCAGTGCAGGTTCTTCTTGTCAGCAGCAAGCGCAATGGGCACTGGGGACTTCCTAAAGGTCATATTGAACCTGGCGAGACCTCGAGTGTCACCGCCGAGCGCGAGGCGTTTGAGGAGGCCGGTGCACGTGGCATTGTGACAGAAGAGCCATTTGGATCCTTCACCTACGTCAAAGACAACAACCTCCGCCGATATAGGGTGACGGCTCACCTCATCGAGGTTCAGTCTATGGCAAGGTCTTATCCGGAAAAAGGCACTCGCAAGCTACGATGGTTCTCCTTGGACGACGCTGTCGCGGAGGCCGGCCAACCCGGTCTGCGAATGCTTCTGCAGAAGTTGCGGTGAAATCTGGCGGGTGACCGTCAGATGACTTTGCGGACTTCCTGCTCGAAACTTAGGACGTGATGCAATGCGATCTGTTCCGCGGTTTCGGCATCTCCACGGCAGACGGCTTCAAGCATCAGTATCTGCTCCTGCACGACTTTATCGAGTTCCGGCGACAGTTCCGGAAATCGCCGCATGGCGACATGGAGAATCCGGAGCGAGAGGTTGTGGTAATGGTCGAGCGTATCGAACAGATAGCGGTTCTTGGCGCTTCGATAGATAAAGCGGTGGATACGCCGGTCCAGCGCGAGCAGGGCGTCAAGTTCCGAGGGCAGGGAAAGAGCCTTCAGCGCCTCGATCAGCTCGCCGGCTTCACGGCGTTCCGGCTCACGCAAACGTTCCGCGGCTAATCGCGTCGCCCAGGATTCGATCCGCGCCCTGGCCTCGTAGATTGCGGTAAGATCGCTGATGTCGATCCTGCTGACGAATGTACCCCGGCGCGCATTGACGTCCACGAAGCCGTCCCGCTGGAGCCGGAGCAGCGCCTCGCGTACGGGCGTGCGGCCTACGTCCAGGCGGCGCATGATCTCGTTCTCACGCAGAACGGTACCAGGCGGCAATTGTACCGTGATGATGTCTTCGCGAAGCTGCAAATAGGTGCGTTCAGCCAGCGTCAACCCCGCGTCTGGGTCATCCAGCATTTCTTCCGACATCCAAGCGTCCATTCACTGTCTCCAGCGTCAGAGCGATTCGGTCCGCCTGCTGCGGAATCACTTGACAATGCATTTATGTAATATACGCTGTAATATATTACAAATATATTGGAGGGTGAGCAATGAACGGCAATGGCATTTTCTCGCATTCCCCATTCAAACACGGCCTCGTGGCAATCCTGGGCTTTGCAATCGGAATACTGGCCAGTTCCCAGATGGCGCAGGCTGAAGACTTGGAAACGCTGAAACCAGGCGTGCTCAAGGTCGCGATCGAACCCTACATGCCGTACACGGCGCTGAAGGACGAAAAACTTGTCGGCCTCGACAGCGACATCCTCGATGCGGTCGCCAAGAAGCTTGGTCTCAAGATCGAGACCATGGTGACCGATTTCCCGGGCATGCTGGCCTCCGTGCAGTCGCAGCGTGCAGACATTACGATCGGAGGCATTGCCTGGTCCGACGCGCGTCAGAAGGTGGGATTGTTTACCGATCCTCCTTACTATTCGCCGCCAGCCATGGCCGTACATGGCTCTGCTGCCTATCCCGACGTGAAAAGTCTCGAAGGCAAGACACTCGGCACGGTCACTGGATATGTCTGGGCCAAGTCGATCGCCGAAGTTCCGAAGGCGACCGCGCGCACTTTCCCGACGGCCGATAGCGTCTTTGAAGACCTGTCTTCGGGAAGGCTTGATGTCGGCTTCCTCGATCCGCTGCTGATCATCTATCAGCAGCAGCAGCGGCCCGACATGAAGTTCCAGGTCGCCTACCTAAGTGCTCCGAGCGCGGAGCAGGTCGAAGCCCATCCGGACTATAAATATTTCAAGCCGTATATGACCGGGTTCTATCTGCCCAAACAGGCCCCGAAGCTCGCCAAGGCGATCTCCGATGGGATCGATGCCATGTACAAGGACGGCTCGCTTGCCGCACTTGTGACCAAATGGGGAGGCGATCCAAAGCAATTCCTGGTTCCTTCACCGGAAATGGCAGCCGAGCGCCGTGGGGTCGACCGTCCCGAGACCTGGTCGCCTCCATCGAGCACCGAATAAGCGCAGGAGGTCCACATGAGCTCCTCGCTACCTTTTGCCGAAATGTTTCAAGTTCCCTGGAGCGAATATGCAGGCAATCTTGGCGAGGGTCTCTTGCGGACCCTTGCCTATGCGATAGCGAGCTTCATTGGAGCAGCAGGCTTGGGACTCCTGCTCGCTCTGATGCGGCTTAACCGTTTGCGCGCGGTGCGCCTGCCTGCCACCATCTACACGGAAATCTTCAAGAATGTCCCCTTGCTTGCCATCATCTTCGTCATCTATTTCGGCTTGCCTTCGGTCGGCATAAAATTCGACGTATTCGTCGCTGGCGTACTTAGCCTAATGCTGTTCTACGCGGCCTATCTGTCGGAAATCTTTCGCGCAGCTATTGCGGGCATCCATCCTGGCCAGAACGAGGCGGCGCATGCGCTGGGCCTTGGTCGCGCGACCACTTTCGGGCATGTGATCCTGCCTCAGGCACTTCGCCTCGCGCTGCCGGGCACCAATACGATGTTTGTGGATCTGCTCAAGTCGACATCGTTGCTGGTGACCATCTCGGCGGCGGAACTGATGACGAGGGCGCAATTGATCGCCTCTGAGACATTTCGGGCACTCGAAGTCTATCTGGTTATCGCCGCCATCTATTTCGCGGTCTGCTACCCCGTTTCGCAATGCCTGCTCTGGCTTGAGCGCACTATTCACGCAAGCATACCTTTATCGCTTGGCCGCCGGCGAAGGCTTCGGCTGGCGAGGGCTTTGATTCAAAATGGGGGATAGGCGAATGGCACATGCAACAGTCGAAACTACTGGCATTGCGACGCCGTCCGACAGTGCCGCAGCAATCAAGATCCGGGGTCTTCGGAAATCTTTCGACGGAAGACTGGTGCTGGATGGCATCGACCTGGACGTGCCGCCCGGTCGCATCGTCAGCATCATCGGTCAAAGTGGGGGCGGCAAGACCACCCTCATGCGGTGCGTGAACCTGCTTGAACAGCCCGAAGATGGCTCAATCGAAATAAACGGTGAAGCCATTTTCGCGAAGGGTGCGGTGACTTGCAAAGATCTTGCGAAGCTGCGCCAACGCGTCGGCATGGTGTTCCAGCGTTTCAACCTGTTCCCGCATCTAACGGCGGTTGAGAATGTCATTCTGGCCCAAATGCATGCTGCGGCTGTCGGCGAGCGCGAGGCGGTCGAACGTGCCGTGCGGTTGCTGACGCGGGTCGGTCTCATACACCGGGCGACGGCCTATCCGGAGCGCATGTCAGGCGGCGAACAACAGCGTGTCGCCATTGCGCGTGCTCTTGCCCTTGCGCCGACCGTACTTCTGTTCGATGAGCCGACATCCGCGCTCGATCCGGAATCAACGGGCGAGGTGTTGCGTGTGATGCGTGAACTCGCAAGGGACGGGATGACGATGATCATCGTCACCCACGAGCTGCCATTCGCCCGGGAAGTATCGGATTGGGTCGTCTTCATCGATGGCGGCCGGATCATTGAACAGGGACCGGCTGCGGAGGTGCTGGACAATCCTCGCGAGCCTCGAACGGCAGCCTATGTTGCGAGGTACGCGAGACCGGCCTGAGCGGCGCGTCCGGTCAGCGCCGCCATATCCGCCTTTTTGAAGATGGCAAGCGACTGCATTGCACACGCTTCCTTGATCTTAATCAGCGCCCTCTTGCCTGCGCTGCCGATCGCTTTTGTCTTAAGAACATGTGGACGAGATGAACAGGATTTCGACAGATATCGCCGTCGTCGGCGGTGGCGTTATCGGCTTGGCGATTGCACTTCGGCTTCGCGCCGATGGACGCGAAGTCATGATCATAGAGCCGAACGAACCAGGCTCCGGCGCCTCCTACGGGAACGCCGGGACGGTGGCGAACTACGCGGTCATACCGGTCGGGACGCCGTCGATTCTTCGAAACTTCCTGTCGCTGCTGCTTAATCCGGACAGTCCCCTGGCGATCCGCACGTCCGCGTTGCCAGCCCTGTTTCCTTGGCTTGCGCGGTTTGCGTACGAATCTCTGCCGCATCGCTACAGGGAAAATGCCGGCCAGATCGCCGAACTCGTTTCAGATGCCTCGTCCGCCTGGGGCGAGTTCGCCTCCGAGATAGGCGCATCGAACTTCCTGTCCGCGAAGGGGTGTCTTTACCTTTATCATACGCGCAAGGCGTTCCAGGCAGCTTGCGCGGATATAGAACTGCGTCGCAGCTATGGCGTCTCGCAAGAGCTTCTCTCGGCCAGCGACGTGCTTGGGCTTGAGCCGCGGCTTCCAGGGTTCGAAGGCGGCGGCCTCTTCTTTCCGAAAGCCATCAACCTCAGCGACCCGGGCGAAGTGATGCGCCTTTTGTCTGTGGCGGTGAAACAGGCCGGCGCAGAATTCGTCCAAGCCTCCGTTACCGGCATGGCCCGCAAGCAAAATGGCGTACGTATCGTGGCGTCGCCATATGAAGTGCATGCCCATACCGTGGTCATCGCCGCTGGCGCCCATTCACGCAAACTGGCTGCGGAGATCGGGGATCCCGTGCAACTCGATACCGAGCGCGGCTACCATGTCGAATACGACATGCCGGAACCACCGATCGAGCGGCCGGTTTGCCCGACCGCACATGGCTTTTATTTCTGTCCGATGCGAGGCCGGCTGCGCGTTGCCGGTCTGGTGGAACTAGGCGGCCTTGCAGCTCCTGAGAACCCGCAACTCTTACAATCTCTGGCGCGGAATGCCCGCCGCTTCTTCCCCGAACTCGGCGCGCCAAGTCGCACCTGGCTCGGGTTTCGCCCTTCGATGCCCAATTCCGTGCCGGTTATCAGACCATCGAAAGGAGGCAGGGACGTCATTCTTGCCTTCGGGCATGGGCACATAGGATTGACTTTGGCACCACGCACGGCCCGATTGGTCAGCGCGATGCTGACGAGCAGAGAGATGTAAGCGACAAAGCGGTCAGTGTGCCTTGGCTGCGAGCTGCCGGACAACATCCAGGAGCATGTTGGCTCCCGCAATCAAGTCCGCATCGGGTGTACTTTCCTTCGGATTGTGGCTGATACCGCCAATGCTGGGGACGAAGATCATCGCAGCGGGGGCGATCCTCGCGATCATCTGTGCATCATGGTCGGGAGGCCACCTGCCAGAAATCTGACATCGATCACCGAGCCGTGC
Organism: Rhizobium sp. CB3090; assembly: GCF_029714285.1. Classification (NCBI taxonomy): domain Bacteria; kingdom Pseudomonadati; phylum Pseudomonadota; class Alphaproteobacteria; order Hyphomicrobiales; family Rhizobiaceae; genus Rhizobium; species Rhizobium sp. CB3090. The sequence continues at coordinate 1,701,685 of NZ_CP121663.1, read as the reverse complement.
AACGCGACGACGCTGCCCACGGGTAATTCGGGGGCTCGGCTGTCTCCATGTTCCGCCACCACACTTTCCAAATGTTTCCGCAAGCATCGGCGCCCGATGGAGGGCGAATTCCAGCTGCAAATCGAGAATGGACGGGTTACGGCTGACGTCGAGGTGGATGCACTCGATACCACGTCACCCGGCAGGAGGATTCTCAGACCGCAGAAGCAACCTACCGCGTCGAGGGGCAGATCTTCTTCGCTTCGGCCGAGAGCTTTATCGAGGCCTTTCAATTCCAGGGCACGGTCAGGAAGGTTGTCATCGATGTCAGCAAGGCGCATCTATGGGACATCACCGCAGTCGGCGCGCTCGATAAGGTGGTCATCAAGTTCCGTCGGGCAGGCGCCGATGTGAGGGTGCTCGGCTTCAACGCGGCGAGCGCCGACATGGTCGATCGCTTCGCTCTGCATGACAAGGATGAGCGCGCCGCTGCCAGCGCTTCCCTGCACTAAAGCTCGTCGAGATCTTTCAGATTCGCTCCCACGCTCCTTGTTTGCGCATGTCGTTTTCGCAAAACCGCCGCACACTTTTGCGCGACATGCATTGATCAACCGTGATGTTGTTGTCGGATGTTTCGAGCGCCCGACGACGATCTCCGAACGGGGCAAGCCGCCGGCGAACCCCAGCAAAAGGCCGGTCGCGCAGGCCGCGCAGGGACTTGTGGAGTGTCTCCAACATGGCGATCAGATGCTCGGACAGCACCGCTTCCTTTTCACTGGGAGGAGGCATGGGCGTTGCGGATTCCGGGATGCTGAGCCTAGAGCAATTCCAGGAAAAGTGTGCAGCGGTTTTCCGTCCGGAATTGCGAAAAAACAAAAAGATAGAGCGGTTCTAAGATTCCGTGAAAAGCTGAACCGCTCTAAGGTTTCGACGTTATATTGCCCGCCGCAAGCCTTCTGAATATCTTTTGTCCGTCAACGTACCCCTGCTCAAAAGCCTTGGCTTCGGCAGTTCCCTCGGCATATGGGTTTTCGGTTTGTCGGCCGCTTGTGCCGAGCGCAACACCACGTTGATAAGCAACAATCATGTCGTCACCATCGGCAGAAGCGTAAGGGAATAATGTCGGCAAGTAATATTGATCTACGGAATCTTGCGGGAGTTCATTCGATGCCATGAATGGAAGGCACACTTCCTTGCGAAGTCTTTTCATGACCGTTTCCTCCTTCCTATTGCCAACGTTACGGCGCCTTCGTGGTTCCACGGAGAAGTAAATCGGCGTCGACGGAATGGGCTGCGCAGAATACGCCAACCTGCGTCCAAGCGCCCGCCTTCTTACGTTGTGCATCATCTCACTTCTCCATCAGCCGGCGCCTGGTCGAGCCGCTATCGTGCATCCTCGGCCGTCTGCCCGCGATCGATTTGCAGGACAACTTTCTCCGGACGCTCGCCTTCTTTCCGAATGAGAATGACAACGGTGCATTTTTGCTTGCCGGGACGGAATGACAAAAGCCGACCTGATGTTTTCATCAGAATTTTCTCCACGACTTCCGTGCAGTCTGACAGACGATCTGCCGCAAGCACTGGCCGCAAAACCAACGCGTACGACGAGACCACCAGGACCGAAAATATCGCGAATGCGTTCCGCAATAAATTCATAGCAACATCACGCTTTTGACAGATTAGATTGCAAGGTGCCTCAAGGAGCTCTGCCCCGAGCCGATCGACATAATTCCTGCGTGAAACTGCTCACGAGATTGGCAGCGTCTTATCTGCGCGAGCGTTACGGTCCACCGGACCGCCCGGGTCATAGACATAAGCAGATCGACCATCATTTTCGGCGACCTTGAGCAGCATCACGACCCACTCCGAAGGTGCCGCAGCGATCAAAAAATTCCAGGATTCAACACCCGCCGCCGCTTCCTGCCTGGTACGCAATCGAAAGGGCTGCAAAGCTAAAAATGAATTGTCTTTTGTGTTGGCTCGGCAAGATTAAGGTCATCTAGTTGCGCTGCATTGCCGCTCAGCAACACGTCACCGCCCTTGTTGATAATTGTGCCATGCACTGTTCCACGGATGATTGCGGTCGCACCCTTCTCGACGACGAGATCGCGACCTATGTTTCCGTGCAATTCGAATTTTCGTCCGGAGGGCACAGTCAGCGTTCCCGCGATCGATCCGAAGAAGCGGACATCGCGATCTAACACGATTGATCCATCGATATTGACATTGAGATCGTCCAACTGATGATCCTTTCTGTCGCTAAGATTTGGAATATAAGATGTGGAAATATGGTTCGCGAGCGCAGCGAATGAGGATAACCAAGCGCAACAGCGGATCTCGCCTGAGCACCGGGGTGTCGCAGGCCCGCGAACCTTCTCCCATTGTCGACATGTCAAAAATATATCATTGCATGATATAAATAAAGGGAATTGCGCAATGCGCTCCGGAAAACGCCTCAGACGTCTCACATCGAATGTATCCTTGACCGGCGGTTTGCTCGATTCCGCCGTTTACGAAGGCCTTGCTGGCATGAGGCTTGCCATGCGGCGCTTTCTCTCATTCAGCGAGGCGGCAGTTTCGGAGGCTGGCGTGACCTCCCAGCAATACCAGACGTTATTGGTGATCAAAACCGCGCCCGGAAGCCAGATCATGGTGCGTGAGCTCGCCGAGCAGATGCTCGTTCAGCACCACGGCGCCGTTCAACTCATCGACAGACTAGTTGCGGCGGGATTGGTCTTGCGTGCGCCTTCGGACCAGGACAAGCGCAGCGTATTGATCACTCTTACATCTGACGGAGAAGAATTGCTTGAACGCCTTGCCAGGATCCACTTAGAGGGGATGTTGGCGAATGAGCGGCTGCTTGTCGAATCTCTTAAAAAGCTCCGACGCCTGGAAAGAATGAGCTGATACGAACTGAGATTCACGGCCACGACCTCCCTTTACGTCCCTCCTCAACGGCCCTGTTGGAACTTGCCGCATCAGTGAAGTCTGGCTTCCGAAAGTTCATCGTTTCCCGAGCGCGCGCGGCAGACTTCTTCGGCCATCAATCTGAAAGCCTGTACGATCGCAAGCTGATCATGACCGGACAATATATCATGACATGATATAAAATCTAGGTTATGAAAGGCTCCGGCTTGCACCGGCGAGTTCGGTCCAAATCAATCTTGAAGGAAATTGCCCTCGGCGAGCCATTCAATAGCGGCAGGCTTGACAGCATGAAGAGATTTCTGCGCGCACGTTCGCGGCGGGCTTCCTTGACAGACGAAATGATAGGAAACGATGACTGTCAAAATTCTTGCAGCCTCTCTAATGCTCACTGTGTCCACAATCACCGCGGCTCACGCCGCGGCACCTGTCCGGATCGATCAATTCGGTGCATGGGGCGCATTTTCGTATAAGTCCGACAGCGGTATGAGTTGCTACATCTTGTCGACGCCGATCGCTCAGATGCCCTCTAGTGTGGATCATGGCGACAATTTCTTCATCGTGGCGCATCCATCGGGGCAGGACTACGTCCCGGAGGCGATGGCGGGCTACGATCTCAGGCAAGGCGCGCCAATGACGGCGATGATTGGGGGTAAAACCTTTGCAATGTTCACCAAGGATCGGCATGGCTGGGTTCAGAACGAAGCTGACCAACCGTCCATGATCCAGGCGCTGAAGTCGGGCGACAAATTGGAGCTACATGCCACCTCGAAGCGAGGAACGGCAACCAGTTATACCTATTCTCTCTCCGGGGTTTCGGCTGCGCTGGAGCGGATAGGAAAGTGTAAATAGGTTTTGTACGCTCATTCTTTTTGCCCGCCGCATCTGTCGACGGGCAATTCGCCGAGTGTAGCTATTTCGATCTCGTTAGGCCATCGTGATGTTTCGCGAAAACAATCTGCCACGACCGAAAGCTCGGCTTGCAGTGATCGCCATTTCTGACAGTACGGCAGCCAAGGGATTAAGCGTGGTCCTCACGTTTGATGGAGGCCTTTTTCGACATTACGTCGGGCACGGATCGCCGCTGCAATGAACACCCGCGACAGGCCGTGATAAAGCGGCTCGCGCGAGAGCAGCCTCGAGGTCACATAACCGATCATCGACACAGCCATGATCGGGATGACAGCCTGATGATCGCCGGTCATTTCCAGAATGATGACGAAGGCGGTCATCGGTGCTTGCACCACGCCGGCGAAATAGCCCGCCATACCGAGGATTGCAGCAAGCGCCACGCTCCCGCCGACCAGCATGCCGACCGTGCTGCCGAAGCCGGCGCCGATAGCAAGCGACGGGGCGAAAATGCCTCCGGGAATGCCAGAGATCATCGACAGGAAGCCTGCTAGCAGCTTCTCGGCGAAGAAGAGCAGTGGCAGGGCATGCCCTTCCACCGCGCCGCGAGCCTGCTGATAGCCGGTGCCAAATGTCTGACCGTCAGACACCACGCCGATGACGGCAACGGCGAGGCCGCAGAGGCCGGCAAGGATCAACATGCGCCTCAGCGGCTGCGGATGCGCCCAGCGGCGGATGCGGATGCCGGCATAGAGAGCCAGTCCGCTGAAGGTGGCGCCGAGCGCCCCGCCGCCAATGCCGCAGGTCAGCATGACAACCCAATCCCGAAGTATGGTCGGCGCGACATCGGCAGTGCCGAAATAGTTGTAGCTACCGGAAAGGCCGAGTGCGGCAAGACCGGATAGGATGACGGCCATCAGGACGAGGCCATTGGCACGGGCTTCATAGGTGCGGCTCATCTCCTCGATGGCAAAGACGATTCCGGCAAGCGGTGTATTGAAGGCGGCGGCGATGCCAGCCGCCGATCCGGCAAGGATCAGCCCTTTTGCCTGCGCCATGCCGCCGAAGCGGGCAACTGCCAGCATAAAGGAGGCGCCGACCTGCACCGTCGGTCCTTCGCGGCCGATGGAGGCACCGGTGAGAAGCCCCAAAATGGTCAGGACGATCTTGCCAAAGGCTAACCGCAGCGACAGCAATTTCGTGCGGTCCTCATCGTGATGCAGGTGTCGAGCCGCGATGGCCTGCGGAATGCCGCTCCCTTGCGAATTGGGAAACAGGGTTGCTGCGAGATAAGCTGAAAGCACGAATCCGAGCGGTGTAAGCACGAGCGGCAGCAGCCACGTCCACTCGCCCGATTGGGTCACGCCGGCAAAGGTGCGCTGGGCCAGATCGGCAAGCTTGGCGAATCCGACGCTGATCACGCCGATCGCCAGAGCCCCCGTCCAGAATACCAGGCGCGGCCGCCAGAGATTGAAAGAACCCCATAGGACGCGGGAACGGCGGAATAATTTCGGTCTACGGAAGCGCGATGACATCATTTGCCCAAATGAGGTGGAGAGCTGCTAAGGCTATATGTCATGCTGTGATATAAAATACGAGGTTTGATTGAAGCGCCGAAAGCGGATCTGCGCAACATGATGCAGGCCATCCAAGGGGACTGTGATGTTCATCACCCATTCAAAATCACGGGATATCAATTCAGATCAAAATATCATGATATGATACAAAGAACGTGTTAGAAGAGGCGATCTGTCGCAAGGGGAGAGCGACGCGAAGCCGCTTGGAAAAGCGGGTTGACTGGAATACCATTTGCCATCTCAATTTTAACTTAAGCATTTGTTTTAGGCGCTATCTACCTGCTATTTGTTTGACGCTGAGGACGAATCGAGTTCCGGTCGGCATCGTTCAAAGCGCCCCTGTCGGACGAAACGACAACTCGCCATATTAAGAAGATTTAATGTCTTTGCCCGATTCTCGTCATAATTGCGCCGGATCGTTTTGTCGTTCTCAGCGCACCGATGGCTGCTGAGAAAAGCGTCCATTATTGATCTGGGAGTGATGCGATGAGTCGCTTTCGTCATTTCCTGCCGGCCCTGGTGCTTGCCGGCGGGATGGTTTCGTATGCCTCCGACGGCTTGGCGCAGACCGCACCGGCTAAGCCAACCGGCCTGTGGCTGACGACGGATTTCCCGGTTCTGACCGAACGCATCGGTCAGGACACCAACCTGTCCTTGACGCTCTCCAATTCCAACCTGCCTCCGGCACGCGTTGCTTTCTCCGTCAACGGCCTGCCTGACACCTGGAAATGGGAGCTGGATGGAGGCGGCAGGCCGGTTAGTGCGGCAATAGTGGGTGCCGATGACAGCCAAAGGCTGACCCTGAAGATTACAGCGCCTGAAAACACCAAGCCGGGAACCTACAACTTCACCGTTCAAGGCACCTCCGACACGAAGGAGGCGCTGCAGTTGCCCATTTCGATGACCTTGGCGGCCGCTGAGCCCGACAAAGTGACGTTGACACCGAGCTTGCCGGCGTTGAGAGGAACGCCTCGATCGAATTTCGATTTCGATGTCGCTATCAAGAACGACAGTCAGGACAATGAGACCCTCAACCTTGTGTCCGACGCGCCGCCGGGCTTTGCTGCCACCTTCAAAGAGCAATATGGCAGCCAGGAGCTTACCAGTCTTCCTTTCAAGCCTGGCGAAACCAAAACCGTGAAAGTATCGGTCAAACCGCCTCAGAATGCCGCCGCCGGGCAGTATCCGGTCATGGTCGAAGCGTCCAGCCCGAAGGCGCAAGGCAAAACGCAGCTGGTGCTCGATGTCACGGGCTCACCGTCAATATCGCTGTCAGGGCCGGGCGGCCGCCTTTCCGGCAGGGCCGTGGCCGGCAGGGAACAGATGTTCAACTTTACCATCAATAACTCCGGTACGGCGCCGGCGACCGATGTCAAGCTCTCGGCAAATGCTCCCACCGGCTGGAATGTTGAGCTCGACCCCAAGGTGCTCGAAGCAGTCGCACCTGGCGCTCAGCAAACAGTTGCCGTGCGCATGACGCCGTCGAACAATGCGATCGCTGGCGATTACATGGTCAGTGTACGGGCGGATGGCGACGGCGCATCCGACAATGCGGACTTCCGCGTCACAGTGACGACGTCAACGATCTGGGGTGCAGCGGGCCTCGGCGTCATCGGCGCCGCCGTCATTGTGCTCGCCATGGCCGTGACAAGGTATGGACGCAGATGAGTAGGCCCGTCATCGAGGTAAAGGGCCTCACCAAACACTACGGCCGCTCTGTTGCGGTCGAAGGTCTCGACCTGGTGGTCAACAAGGGCGAAATCTTCGGCCTGCTCGGGCCGAACGGTTCCGGCAAGACGACGACGATCCTGCTTATGCTCGGCCTGACTGAACCCGATGGTGGCAGCGTGAACGTGCTGGGTCACAATCCCTTCCGCGAGCCGTTGGAAGTCAAGCGCAGGGTTGGTTATTTACCTGATTCGGTCGGATTCTACGACAACATGACTGCGTGGGAGAATTTGCGCTACACGATGCGCCTTGCTGGCGTTGCCGGCGCAGAGAAGCGTATTGCGGCCGCTTTGGCGCGGGTGCGCCTCACCGAAGTTGCCGATCGCCGCGTGTCGACTTTTTCCCGCGGCATGCGCCAGCGGCTCGGCATCGCAGATCTCCTGGCCAAGGGAAGCGAGCTGGCCATTCTCGATGAACCCACCTCCGGTCTCGATCCGCAATCGACCCAGGAATTGCTCGACCTCATCGTTCAGCTCGCCGCCGAAGGCATGACGGTCGTGCTGTCTTCGCATCTTCTATCAATGGTCCAGGCGATCTGTTCTCGGGTTGCCCTCTTCCATCGTGGCAAGGTCGGGCTGGTCGGCCGCGTTGCGGATCTCGCCAGCCAGGTTCTTGGCGGTTCCTACATTATCGAGTTTGAGGCCGAGGGGTGCGACACCGGCAAGATCGTCGCGGATATACCGCGAATTACGCGCGTGACGGCCATAGCATCACATGTGACCCGCGTCGACGCGGAGGTCGATATTCGCGCTGAAATCGCCAGCCGGGTCGTTGCGGCCGGCGGTCGCCTCAAGCGGCTCTCGATGGATCGCTCGAGCCTCGATGAAGTCTATGTGCACTATTTTGAACAGGTGGATCATGCGGCGTGAAGGTTCCCCATTTATTGGTCTCTCAACGGTCGCCATGAAGGAGGCCGCCGATCACATGATGAGCCCGCGTATGCATCTCGTGATGCTGCTGGTACTTCTCACCGCTTTCGGCTCGATCTATGCGGCGATTGGCGAGATCAAGAACACAATCAGCGAGGATCAGTTCCTATTCCTTCGCATCTTCACGACAGCTCGCGATCCGCTGCCGTCCTTCGTCGCCTTCTTGGGGTTCCTCCTGCCACTGGTGGCGATCGCACTCGGCTTTGACGCGATCAACGGCGAATATAATCGCCGCACGATGAGCCGCATTCTGTCGCAGCCGATCTATCGTGATGCCCTGCTTGCCGGCAAATTTATCGGCAGTCTTTTGGTCATAGGGATCTGCCTCGTTACGCTCTGGCTGCTCGTAACCGGCATGGGAATTCTCATGCTCGGCCTACCGCCATCGGGTGAGGAAATCATGCGCGGTCTTGGCTTTCTGATCGCATCCCTGGCCTACGCCGGCGTCTGGCTAGCGATTTCGATGCTATTTTCGACGCTCTTCCGGGCGCCTGCAACCTCGGCACTGGCTGGCTTGACGCTCTGGCTTATATTCACGATCTTCTGGAGCATGATCGGCCCGCTTCTGGCCGGCGCAATAGCACCCGTCGATCCCCTCGATCCGGCGACGGCGGTCCATCAGGCGGAAATCGCACATGCGATCGCACGGTTGTCTCCGAACACGCTGTTCGGCGAAGCGACACTTGCCCTTCTCAATCCGGCGACCCGGGCGCTCGGTTTGATTTTCGTCAGTCAGCTCCAGGGGGCGCTACTTGGAGCACCGCTGCCCTTCAATCAAAGCGTTCTGCTGATCTGGCCGCAATTTTGTGGGCTGATTGCTGCCATGCTGCTTGTGTATACGATCGCCTATGTTGTGTTCCAGAGGCAGGAGATAAGAGCGTAGAACAACAACGCCGACCAGCGCTAACCGAAAGGTTTATCATTGGCGCCATGGAACCAACATCATTGAAGTCGGCGGTTTAGATTTCAAAACTTGGGGGCATCAGGTGTGCCTCCAACTGCATTGTTACCTATCCTAAGTTTATCCATTTTGCGATCTCTGATCCAAATTGCGCAACATATCCTAGTCGCCAGAGATCAACGGTGCACTTTATTAAGGTCCGTCACGCCAACTGAACTGTGCTTACTGGGCAAGCCCCGAACTGCTGAGCTTTCATTTCCGCTCGAATGAATTCGCGCGGTTTTTCCTATGAATGTTCGACTGGATGTATGACACCTCCTGTCCTGTTGTTGCCGTCAGGTGGATCTGTATGAAGTTGCCGTCTCTCTTGCGCGAGGTCAGCTGGCAATCACACGACTCCGTTGAAGTTCGCGATTCAGTCGCTTTGCCTAACGAACTTTCTGGGGTGGCCGAGTTCGGCTCGCTGCGGGCGCTCGTCGAAGCGCATGAATTTGCGGACGCAATCATCGCTACGATCCCTGACATTCTGTTTGAGGTGGACCGAAGCGGGCGGTATCTGCGAATATGGGCCAAGTATCCCGAATTGCTGGCCGCAACCAAACAACAATTGCTGGGCAAAACCGTAAACGACGTCCTCCCACCGGAAGACGCCGCCGCGGCGCTGCGCGCCATCCGCAATGCTGATGAGAGGGGCGTCAGCGAACGTCACATTATTCGCATCATCCAACAGAACGGAGAACCTCGATGGTTCGAACACCATGTTGCAAAGAAGGCGGGCAGTGAAACATCTTCCCAAACGTTTCTTGTTCTGTCGCGGGATGTTACTGACCAGAAACTAGGAGAGCATACTCTTGACGAAGCGCGAACACGCCTCCTCACGGTGCTCCAGACCATACCGGATATGGTATGGTTGAAGGATATGGATGGCGCTTATCTCCTTTGCAACCACGCCTTTGAGTGTCTGGTTGGCAGGTCGGAGTCCGAGATTATCGGCAAGACGGATCTGGATCTGTTTGATGTGAACGTCGCGTCCTTTTTCCGCAAACGAGACCTAGCTGCGATTTCCGCCGGCAGCGCCGTCGTAAACGAGGAATGGGTTACACACCACGACAGTGGACAACGCATTCTTCTGGAAACACGAAAGGTTCCAATCATTGCCGCCGATGGACAGGCGACTGGTATCCTGGGTGTGGCCCGCGACATTACCGAGTTGAACACGTCTCGCGAAAAGATTCGCCGAATGGCCTTCTATGATCCGCTTACCGACTTGCCGAACCGAGAGCTGTTCTATGACCGGTTGCGGCAAACGATAGCAGATGCGGCATTCCAGGGCCAACTTATAGGCGTCATGATGATGGACATTGACCATTTCAAAGCCGTCAACGACACGATGGGACACCCCGTCGGCGATGAACTGCTCTGTCAGGTTGCCGGGCGCTTCCAGGCATGCGTACGCACCGAGGACACGGTGGCGCGTCTCAGCGGCGACGAATTCGCCATCCTTCTATCAGACATTCGGCATGCGAATGAATTGGCCGATACCGCCACTAAAATGCTCAAAACGTTCGACGAACCTTTCCTGCTGGACGGCAGGGAGGTCTTCGTCTCATGCAGCATCGGAATAGCGCTCCATCCCGACCACAGCACCGATACAAACGATCTCGTCAAATATGCCGACTCGGCAATGTATTTGGCGAAACGTATTGGGCGAGGAGGCTTCCAATTCTATTCGAGGCAACTCACCGAAGACGCACAACACCGCCTGATGCTGGAATCGGAACTGCGCCGGGCCATCGAGCGCGACGAACTCGAAGTGCATTACCAACCGAAGGTGCTCGTCGAAAACGGCATGATGGTCGGCGCGGAGGCTCTCCTGCGATGGCATCACCAAGAATTGGGCATGGTTCCTCCGGCTCAGTTTATTCCGATTGCCGAGGATACGGGCTTAATCGTGGACCTGGGTCGATGGGTATTTCGCGAAGCCTGTCGAACCGCGGCAGAACTGAACGCCGACAGCCCAGCGTCTCGCAGAATGGCGATCAATGTCTCGTCCAGGCAATTCCAGCGATCTGATCTGCTCGAAATGGTAACGGAGATTCTCGATGAAACCGGCTGTCGCCCGGAATGGGTCGAGATTGAAATCACGGAAAGCCTTCTGCTGGATCAACAGTACGAAACGCTAGCCGCGCTTGGTTCCCTTCGGGCGATGGGAATCTCAATCGCCATCGACGATTTCGGTACCGGCTATTCCGCACTAAACTACCTGGCCCGATTTCCTATTGACACGCTGAAAATCGATCGATCATTCATCAGCAGTGGCGACAAGCGAAGCGCTGAACTTGTCAAGGCCATCCTCTCCATCGCCCGTTGCCTCGGGCAAAGCGTGGTGGCGGAAGGCGTGGAGACGCCTGAGCAGGCGGCGTTTCTTAGAGTGAACGGATGTGAAGCGGCGCAAGGGTTCCTGTATAGCAAGCCCTTGTCAAAAACCGAACTGATGAAGCTGCCGAACTTCTTGAGTTTTGTTGACGATTGATCCGATGAAAGAACGCATCTATAGGGCCGCCAATCTCACCGCATCGCGAGGCAGCAAATCAGGGTCGATCACGTGCCACTTGCTGTAATTTACCAATAGCGGCAGCGCTCACGATCACTACGGCAATGCTTCACGTCAAATTAAGATGGAACATGCATCCTCTGAACGCGAATACAGGTTATATTTGCAATACATGGGATAGAAAAATAAATAATGACAGAGACGGGTGCAGCAACACGCCTTGACCGTGACGACGGTCAGATGGACATGTATCACGATGCATTCAAGCGATTGTTGGCGTCATCTCCCGGACAACATCCCGAAAATTTCGCAATGTCCTTCGATTCTCTGAGAGCAATCGCTGCCCGTGACATTGCGGTCGAGAATATGCCGCAAGGGATTTGTGTGTTCAGTGCGGAGAAAACGCTTATCTTCAGCAATCGACGTTATGCTGAAATCTATCGCCTTGATCCCGAGCAGGTTCTTCCGGGGTTAACGTTGAGCGAAATAATCGCCCGGCGCGCGGCAGCTGGGACGTCCCAGGTGGACGCCGAGCATTACATGATCATCAACGAAACCGTCAATTCGGCCACCAGACCTTCTGTACGAATAGTTAACCTCAACGATGGCCGCCGTGTTCAAATCTGTCATCAACGCTTGCCTGACAATGGTTGGGTTGCCACCCACGAAGATATCACCGAGCTGAAAGCAACACGGGTAATCGGCAGCCAGGAAATTTCACTGCAAACAATGATAGATTGGGTACCGGATTATTTCTGGGCTAAGGATACTGAAAGTCGGTTCGTTGTGGTCAACAGCGCATTCTCCGACCGCTTTGGCGTTCAAAGCACCTCGGACCTTCTTGGCCGAACGGATTTCGATCTGCATCCACCCGAAATGGCAAGCTTATTCCGGGCACAAGAACTTGAGATCATGCGTTCCGGGAAGCCGCTGTTCGATCTCGAGGAATTGCGGATCGATAAGTCTGGCGCACGCAAGTGGCTGCTGACAACAAAAGTGCCGTTGCGCAACGATAGGAATGAAGTCTTCGGGCTTGTTGGGATCTCCAGGGATATTACTGAGCGTAAGCTGGCAGACCTTCTGCGCGACGGACAAGCACATGTGTTGGAAATGATCGTAACCGGCGCGCCATTGGAGCGGGTGCTGGAAGATGTAATACGCCTGGTGGAAAGCCTGTCACAGGGAATATTCTGTTCGATCATGCTGGTCGATGACACGAAGCGCCACCTGCGATGCGTCGCTGCACCAAGTTTGCCTGCTGGTTTCACGAAGCTTCTCGACTGCATTTCCGTCGGCGAAAAGGCAGGGTCGTGTGGAACTGCCGTTTATCGTCGGGAAACGGTGATCGTTGCGGATATCGCAGATGACCCCCTATGGAGTGAATGCCGTCAAATGCCGCTGGCGCACGGACTTCGTTCATGCTGGTCCATGCCGATCTTGTCTCATCAAAACAATGTATTGGGGACGTTTGCGCTGTATTCGGAAGTTCCCCGCAAACCCACGGTCACGGAGCTGGATCTTGTCAGGACAGTTGGCCGGCTTGCTGGCATCGCAATCGAGCGCAAGCTGGCTGAAGAGCGTATCAGCTTCATGGCACACCATGACGCACTGACCGGACTGCCCAATCGCACCCTACTGCAGGAGCGTTTGCCTCGTGCGCTCCTTGAGGCCGAGCGGTTGGGCCATGGTGTATCGGTCGTATTTGTCGATCTCGATAATTTCAAGATTGTCAATGACAGCTTCGGTCACGATGCGGGTGACGAACTCCTGAAAGCGGCTGCCGATAGGATGCAGAAACTTGTCGCTCCAACGGACATGGTCGTCCGCCTTGGGGGCGATGAATTCGTCATTGTTTTCACTCAACAACCTCCAGAAACGGATGCGATCCTGGAAAAAGTACGTGCTATCCGAAACGCGTTGGCCGAAACCGTTGAAATAAACGGATATGACTACAGAATCGCGTGCAGTATAGGCATTGCAAGCTATCCAAATGACGGAACAGATGCTGACACATTGATAGCGAATGCAGATGCTGCAATGTATCAAGCCAAGGAAGGTGGTCGGGATAGCTTCAAATTCTACACGGCGGAGTTTAGTGCTGAGCTGCAAGAGCGATTTTTATTGCTTGAAAACTTGAAAATTGCAGTTTCGCGATCCGAATTCACCCTCGTCTCAGAGCCTGACCGAAAAGAGTTGAGTGAAATCAGTGAGTTGTGATTCCGTCGGATTTGCTTAAGATTCGATGGAGACCGCAATGGCGTGGACTGCCTGGTTCCATGGGTTTGAGGTTAAGGTCAATTCTCCCTTCATTCCCGCCGAGTGGCTCCCTATACGGCCCTCGTCGCATTATGATCCACGCTACAAATTCCTTGCTTGATGGCTGCAATGCTCGGTTGAAGGAAAGTCGTTTTCAGCCGGAACCAGCAACTGCGTGTGCACATCTCGCATTGCGGCGAGAATGACACGAACGCTGCTCTACGAAGCAGTTCAATCGATGCTAACACGGATACAGAAACGATCGGGGGTTGAAAACCTGGGCGATGAATATCGCCAAACGGCGTGGTCTGCAAAGAGCGGCCGATGCCGTGGTGCAAAGACCGATGAGGTCGCATGCCACAGCCTACTCAAGCCTGCGGCGGAACAGCCATGATGCGGTGCTGAGGGTTAGCGCCGCAATCAGCATGAGAGGCCAGGTCTGATTGAACACCTCGGCAGGCGGAATGTCCTTGAGAAAGACGCCTTTGACGATCACCAGGAAATAGCGCAGCGGATTGATGACGGTCAGCGGCTGCAGCCAGTCGGGCATATTCTCGATCGGCGTGGCGAAGCCGGAAAGCAGCATGGCGGGGACCAGAAAAAGGAAGGCGCCGAGGATTGCCTGCTGTTGCGTCGTCGAAAGCGCCGAAATGAACAGGCCGAGACCTGCGACGGAAGCGAGATAGAAGAGCGAACTGCCGTAGAGCAGGAGAAGCGAGCCTCGCAGCGGCACGCCGAAGATGAAGATTGCGGCAAGGATATAGATCGTCATGTGAAACAGGCCGATCATCATCGGCGGGATGAACTTGCCGATCAGAATTTCGTGGGTGCGCAAGGGTGACACCATGAGCTGGTCGAAGGTGCCGAGCTCCCGCTCGCGCGCAATGGAAAGCGCGGTGACGATCAGGCCGATGAGCAGCGCGATGCTGGCGATCAGGTTCGGCACCATGAACCATTGAAAGATGAGATTGGGATTGAACCAGTTGCGCGCCACGACCGCGACGGATTTTGCAGCCGCGCGCGTCCCCGCGGGCGTTTCGGCGGAAAGGGTCGCCACGATCTGGTTGAGATAGCCGGCGACGATCTGCGAGGCGTTGGAACGGCGGCCGTCGAGGATGATCTGCAGATCGGCTGGCTTGCCTGCCTCGATATTGCGAGAGAAATCCGGGCCGATGACGAGAGCGGCGGTGGCGCGCTGGCGATCGACCGCATCGCGCATTTCGGCGAGGTTTTGTACCGTCGCGACACTGCGGAAAGTCGGTGAACCTTCGATGCGCTGGACGAGTTCCTGTGCCCAATGGCCACTGTCGCGATTCAGCAGCGCAATATCGACGTTGCGCACCTCCAGGGTCGCCGCATAGGAAAAGACCAGAAGCTGTACGATCGGCGGCCCGATCAAGATCAAGCGGCTCTTCGGGTCGCGCATCACCGCCAGCAGCTCTTTTATGATGAGGGCCTTCAGCCTCGACCACCACATCTTACGCGATCCTCTTTTTTGTGCTGCGCGCGGCAAGCAGGAAGAAGATGCAGCCGATGGCAAACATGACGGCGATGGCCTGCAGGAACATCGGCCAAATGTCTCCGGCGAGAAAGACCGTCTGCAGGCTCGGAATAAGATAGCGGGCGGGGACGATGAAGGTGATCCACTGAATGACAGTGGGCATCGAATTGATTTCGAAGAGGAAGCCAGAAAGCAGAAAAGCGGGCAGGAAGGCGGAGATCAGTGCAAGCTGCGAGGCGAGAAACTGGTTCTTGGTCGCGGCCGAGATCAGCAGGCCCTGGCCAAGTGCGGGCATCAGGAAAACGGCTGATAGGGAGTAGAGCGCTAGCACCGAGCCGCGGAACGGTACGCCGAAGAGAAAGACCGCGAGCAGGACGCAGATTGTCATCGAGGTCAAGCCGAGCAGAAAATAGGGCAGCAGCTTGCCGGCAAGCAGCTCGGCCGCCGTCACCGGTGTTGCCATCATCGCTTCCATCGTGCCGCGTTCCCATTCGCGTGCAACCACCAGCGATGTCAGCAATGTTCCCACCAGCGTCATGACGATCGCGATGGAACCGGGCACGAGGAAGGAGCGGCTGGTAAGCTCCGGATTGAACCAGAAGCGTTGTTCGGCGGTGATGGCCGGGTTGCCCTTCATCATCTCCGCTTGTCGCTGTAGCTGCCAGTTGGCGACCGCGCCCTGGGCATAGTTCTGCACGAAACTGGCGGTATTGGGATCGGAGCCGTCGACGATGACCTGAATTTGCGGGCGATTGTCCGCCATATAGGTTGCCGTGAAGTCGGCCGGTATGACGATGATGCCGCGGATGTGCGAGAGAACAAGGTCTTCCTCGAATTGCCGGCGGTCACGGCCGCTGACGACTGAAAAATAGCGGGATGCCCGGAAGCTCGCGGCAAGGTCGCTGGTAAGCGGTGTCGTCTCTTCCATGACGAGGCCCACGCGCGTCAACTTGGTATCGAGCGAGACACCATAGCCGAACAGGAAGAGCAGGATTATCGGAAGCACGAACGCAATCAGGATGCTGCTTGGATCGCGCATGACCTGGAAGCTTTCCTTGCGCACCAATGCGGCGAGGCGACGGACGCGCTCGCGCCGCGGGGAAGCCGTTGCGGCCGGAGAAGGGGAGATCATGCCGCCATCCTTTCCTCTGATGCCCGAATGAGAGCGATGAAGGCGTCTTCCATGGTCGGATCGGGGGTTTCCGCATTGGCAACCCCAGCCTTCAGTTCGTCAGGCGAGCCCAGTGCGATCGAGCGCCCACGATAGATCAGCGAAATGCGATCGCAATATTCTGCCTCGTCCATGAAATGGGTCGTGACGAGGACTGTGACGCCCTTTTCGACGAGCCCATTGATATGCGTCCAGAATTCCCGCCGTGTGATCGGATCCACGCCGGACGTCGGCTCGTCGAGGAAGAGCACCTCGGGCTCGTGCATCACCGCACAGGCAAGCGCCAACCTCTGTTTCAGGCCAAGCGGCAGGTCCTTCGCCGACATGGAGAGCCGGGAGCGAAAATCGAAGATCGATGTCATCAGGTCGACGCGCTCGCGCTTATGCGCGCCGCGCAGGCCATAGACGCCTGCGAAGAATTGCAAATTCTGGGAAACGCTGAGATCGCCGTAGAGCGAGAATTTCTGCGCCATGTAGCCGAGACGATTGCGCGCCTCGGCGGTGTCGCGACGCAGGTCGAAACCGGCGATCCGCCCTTCGCCGTTCGTCGGCTTCAACAGGCCGCAGAGCATCTTGAACGTCGTGGATTTGCCGGCGCCATTCGGGCCGAGCAGTCCGAAGATCTGTCCACGCGGGATGTCGAAGGTGATATTGTCGGCCGCGGTGAAATCGCCGAAACGTTTGGTCAAGGCGTGCGCCTCGATCACCGGCTTGTCACCTTCGACGACAAAGCTTCGCTGCGTCTCGGCCAGTTGCGAGCGCCCGCCGGGCCCGCCGCCCAGCATGTCGATGAATGCATCCTCGAAACGCGGTCCCGCCGCCTTGACTTCCGCATTGCCGGCCGCCGCAAACTGGCTTTCTCTGTCTTTGACCGTAACCAGCCTTATCGCCTCTCCCTGAATGACGCCGTCGACCACGCCGTCGTCGTCAAGGAGTTTCGTCAGCATCTGGCGACGCCTGCCTGCAATGCCGCTGATCCGAAAAACGCGGCCGGCGACTCGCTCAGTCATATCCTTCGGCTCGCCGGCAAAAAGCAGCTTGCCTTCGTTGAGCAGGAACACGCGGTTGCAGGCCTCGGCTTCGTCGAGATAGGCGGTCGACCAGACAACACCGACGCCTTCCCCGGTCAGGTTTTCGACCATCTTCCAGAGATCGCGCCGCGAAATGGGATCGACGCCGACGCTGGGCTCGTCAAGCAACAGCAGCTTTGGCTTCTTAAGAAGCGCGCAGGCAAGGCCGAGCTTCTGCTTCATGCCGCCGGAAAGCTTGCCGGCGAGGCGGCTGGTGAAGCGCTTGAGGTCGGTAAAGGTGAGCAGCTCGTCGAAGGTCGCAGCTCTTTCCTGTCTGGGAAGTCCGCGCAGATCGGCATAAAGATCAAGATTTTCCTGAACCGACAGGTCCTCGTAGAGACCGAAGCGCTGCGGCATGTAGCCGATTCCCGCTTGAATCGCGGCGGGATTGTTGCGCGTGTCGAAGCCGAGAACCTGCACGGTACCATTTTCCGGCAACATTAGCCCTGTCATGAGGCGGATGAGCGTCGTCTTGCCGGCGCCATCAGGGCCGACGAGGCCGGTTATCTCGCCGCCACGGATTGCACCGGTAATGGCGTCCAGAGCCGGCTTTGTCGCGTCAAACCGTTTGGTGACTCCTTCGAGCCGGACAAGTTCGCCGCTGCCGGTTCTGTCGACCGCGCTGCTCATTTTTCCGCCGCCTGTGATGTCGGAAAGTGAAGCGTTACCGGCATGCCCTGGCGCAGGTCGGGGCCGGGCTTGTCGATGGTGACCCGCAGCCGATAGACGAGGTCCGTGCGCAATTCAGGCGTCTCTACGGATTTCGGCGTGAATTCGGCAACGGGAGAAATGAAGCCGATCGTGCCGTCATAGGCTTCGTCCGGCTTCGTGTCCGATGTCGCTTTGACCTTCATGCCGGGGTGGACCCGGCCGAGATCCGGCTCGGCGACATAGCCACGGACCCAGACAGGCTCGGTCAGCGATAGCACAAAGACCGGATCGCTTGGCGCCACGATCGCCCCGGGCTCCTGTACGCGTGAGAGGATCACGCCGTCATTCGGCGCGCGCAGCTCGGTATCGCTGAGCGAGGTGCGTGCCGTCGCCAAGGTGGCCTCGGCGGCCTTTAGCTGCGCTTCCGCTGCGGCGATATCTTCCGCGCGGCTGCCTTCTTCCAGCAGCTTCAATGCCTGATCGGCCGAATCCACGCGCGCGGCCGCCATGGCTCGCGCCGCCGTCGCCTGATCCAGATTGGCTTCGGAGATGTTGCCCGAGGGCCGCAACTGCCTGGCGCGATCATAGGCCAGATTGGCGTTTTGCAGATCGGCAAGCTGCTCTTGATAAGAGGCGCGCGCCTGCGCGATTTCCGTCGGCCGCGGGCCTGCCTTGAGCTTGTCGAGCGTGGCGCGCAATGCGGCGGCATTGGCTTCGGCCGAGCGGACGGCATAGTCATAGGGCTCCGCGTCGAGCCGGGCGAGCACCGTGCCGCGTTTGACGACATCACCCTCGTCGACAAGAGCCTCGCTAAGCTTGCCGTTGACGCGAAATGCAAGCGAGACCTGGCGGATGTCGACATTGCCGTAGAGTACGAATTCCTTTTGCTCCTGCCATTTCCAGCCGAGCTTTGCCGGCGCGTCTGACCACCAGGCGGCTGCGCCGGCGGCTATGATGACAATGGCGGCAATCGGAATGATCCTGTTCACGATATTTCTCCTTTCGCCGGCCCGAGGGCGGCGACAAGCCTGCGCGCATGCTGCTGTAAAATGGCAATCTCCTTCTCGCCGATCGCATCCCATTCCATCTGAGCAAGCACGGCCGCATTGGCCATTCTGAAAACCATGAGACTGCCAACGAAAGACAGGCAACGCAGGCGCACATTTTCCGATGCAGGATCATCGCCGATGACTGCTCCGATCAGACGTCGCCCAAGGGCAATCATCGGCCCCATGATGCCGGAATAGACCCGTTCGAAGGCCGCCGTCGGCTCCATCTGCTCGCGGATGATGAAACGCGCCCAAGCTTCGGATTTCTTGCTGACGAAAAGGACGACCATCGTCCCGACGATCTCGTTCAGAAAGAGCCGCGCCTGCGCTTCGCCAAGCGGCGTACCCGCGGCATCGAGCGCGGCGATCTGCTCGGCAATTCGTTGCCGCATGCCGCCGACATGCTGGCCGATCATGTCGGCGAGATATTCGGCCGTCGCGATGTAAAGCCCTTCCTTGCTACCGAAATAGTACGCGATCGCCTGAAGGTTCACGCCGGCCGCGTTTGTAATCTTGCGCGTCGAGGCACCGTCGAAGCCGTATCGGCCGAAGACGTCGAGGGCATTTTCGAGCAGTTTCTCACGCGTTATGTCGCTGCGTGCAGCCTCGGATTTTGTATCATTTCTTTGTCTCATGCTCCCATCATGAACTTATTTTGAAATAAGTCAATCGATTGACTGAATTGGCGCAAGGTTGCGAAATTCTCTGATTAGCAATTGCAGAAATGGACGCTGCGGCAAATTTCGGGATGCGTGGCTAACGACAGGTCGCGCTTAATCTTTTAGAAAATAAGCATAATAGCAGTGCAGGCAAAAACAGACGTGCAGGACGAAATTTTACAACTGATCAACCTTCAGGGGGACGTATCAATGGAATCTACACGACCGACAATACAAATCAGCGCCCCTCAACACGCTGCGAACAACCCATATCGCGTCGTCGAGCGCGAGGAGGTACTTGCCGAGGCATTTCGAGAATTCGTGCTGACGGCTATGGCTGCGGGTTGGAAGGAATCGGAGGTCGCTTTGACCTTGGCTGATATCGCAGATGACTACGTGATGGCTCTCGCTCGAAGAATTGCGGCAAATTAGTATCGAGTTCCATCAGCCTTCGTCCGGAGCGAATGCAGATGGTTGCCACGATTCTTCATCCAGCCGACCGGCAAGTCGCTTCCAACCAGGCGGCTTGCCGGTGGCATAGACGGGAATGTTGAAGGCGGGATGCCTCGCCTTTAAGTTTGTACGGGAAGGCTGACGCGCTTCCTTGAAAAGGCGGGGTCCCTGATGACAGTGGCGATCACCGCCCGGACCGCAGGATGCTTGAAGTTTGACAATGTGACGACTGCGCGGTCATATCTCTGCGCGACTGACCTGAGTTACGTCAGCAAGGCCTGCAATATGATCGCGGCAAAGAATAGGATGATAACGGCCGCGGCCATCTGGATGACCTGGCGATTGGCTCGTTCAAGGACGCGGGCTTGCCGCCTATGTTTCGAGCGAAGGCGATACCCCCGGACAGGGGTGATTTTCGAGCGGACTTGGTCTTTTTTCCCGGACATATCTGCCTCCCCGCAGAAGATGCGCGCTGTTTGAATATAGCAGCCGACATTTCTGATGGGCAAATCCGGGGCGCAGGCGCAGGCAAGCACAGCGTCTATTCGGGTCGACCCAGCCGATTTTCATCATCGATCAGGGTCAGCCGCGCCGGAGCACTCTCACCCCAAATCCAAAGGACCAGGTTCAGATCGTCCCTGGTCGCACCGGGGGCGAAGCCCCTGACGAGCAGACCGTGATAGCCGGCGGTGATGAGCCGCCGAGCAAAACCCTGCGTTTTCGCCTCGCCGCTTGCCTTCATCTGGTCGCGCCATGTGGCGTCGGCAATCGCGATGGCGTCCATTCCCTCCGCCTGGAGTGCATCTTCGTCACGACTATCGAAGACCCGCTCGAACGCTGCGTCATAGGAGACGAGTGTCATCGGTTGCAAACTGCCGAGCTGATTGGCCTCGCGCAGCGCCGTCAGGACCGATAGCGACGTATAGAGGGCCGGCATTCCCTTCGGATTGAACCGGCCGCCATAAAGTTCAGCTCCCCGGCCCGAGAGCGGCTGGCGGGAATAGATCGGATTCAGTGCCCGGTAGAGCTTTCCTTCATATCGCATCGAGCGGGACTACGCGTGAACCCCGGCGTCGACTGCGTCAATATAGTCGAGCACCTCGTCCGCACGGCCGTCGCGCACCAACTGCATGGCCGTCTGTCCGGAGAAGCCAGGCAAGGGCTCGGAACGATACCACGCATACGCCATCAGCGCCGAGCCGAAACGCGGTTCGACCTTGTTGACGACCTCGATCATTTCGCGCAAGCGCCGCTGGGTCTTGTCGGAGCGGATTCGGTCCTTGCGCTGAATTGCATCCTTGCCCAAACCGGCCGTCCGAGCGATTTCTTCGCTGGTCGTGCGGAAGGCATCCGCGATTTTCCGTGGTGCGAACAGCCCATCGTCCGCATATTGGGCGAGACCCATCGTTCTCACCTCCATTTCTGAGCGCCACTTGTTCTGACGGTATATAGCGTCAAAAATCGCGGCATTCAAGCCGAGGGAGAAAGAGGAAACCGAATGGGGAAGGGTTGATCGACCTCGCATAGCATCTCTAGCGCTCGAACTGCCGGAATAGGCGACCGTTCGTGATGAACTCCTAAATCCTCCTCAGGATTGATGCGAGCATGTCTGAGGTCTTGGAGGCAATGAGGATTCAAAGTCGAGTGGAGGAGCATGGCCTGCCAAGTTGAAGCCAGCTTTAGTGTTACGTTTCACCGCATACATGAGCTGATCAGCATGGCGCATCAGCTCGTGTAGTGAAGCGCCGTCGCCGGGGAGGGCGACCACTGCACCCATGCTGCATGTGACCTTGTGGCCAGTGCTCTCCAATGCTGCCGTGAATCCTGCATGCAATTGCTCAGCCACTTCTAGGGCGCATTCTGCCTTTGACAGCTCCATCAACACCGCAAACTCGTCGCCGCCCATCCGTCCGAAACAATCATCCGAGCCAATTAATGACTTCCCCTCTTCTGCAAGGCATTGCAGGAGCCGGTCTCCTGCTTGGTGTCCGAACTGATCATTGACGGCTTTGAAGCCGTCGAGATCGAGATAGGCAAGTAGCAAAGACCGATTGCGTGTCGTCGCCGATGCCAGCATTGCTTCAGCCTGACGTTGGAACTCCTGCCTGTTCAAAATTCCTGTCATCCAATCTCGCCGGGCGAGGAGGCGTTCGCGGTCGAAGCTTTGGCGGAAGCGCGACACGACTGCAGCCGCACATCCGAACTTAATAACTAGCATTACCAGCTCGACAATCGCGCTCGCGTCCAGATGACCGGAAACCCTTAGTAAGGTGACTAGCCACAATATGATTTCCGCGGCCGCTATGCTCATCCCAGTTTTGAAACCGAAACGCCAGCACGCGATACATATTGGCAGCATATAGAGCGGGCCGACATTACGGATGCCGCTGGCTTGGAAAAGCCAATCCAAGCTTGCGATACAGATCAAGCCGAGGATTAGGAGTCGCCAAACAGCGACGGGCGTCAGGGAGTCGAGCCACTGTTCCGGGGAAAACGAGGGGGTCTCGAAATGGCCACTCTGATGGCTCCGATAGTCTTCCCGCATACCGTCAGCCTCCGTGCACACCGTCCCTCCACCTGTGTGCCGGTCGAGAACCGGACTAGCCGCATCAGAGGATCAAAGATGCGTAAGAGTGCAGAAGCCGAGTACTGGAAACCCGAGGTTGGTCTGGCACAGGCGCCTTTAGTTCAAGCCTGAACATGCGCGCCCGTCACCCGGTCGCCACGGCACTATGCTTATTCCTAACCCCTGTAGGGGTTTCCACGCTCCGGCGTGCGTCTCCACAAGCTATCGTAGAAATAGCTGAAAATCCTTAATATTTTGGGGAACGCAACTGGTCTCCGCGAGCAGGGCGGCTGTTGCAGTTCGGTGGGCGCGGAAACAGCCGGTTCGCACATCCAGGCGATCTTGCCCCATATAAGACCCGGGCGCGGCTGGAGTTCAGCCGCGCCCGAATTTCTTCCTGTCCGGATCAAGCGATATCGAAACGATCCGCGTTCATCACCTTCGTCCATGCCGCCACGAAGTCCTGAACGAACTTCTCCTGCGTGTCGCTCTGGCCATAGACTTCGGCAAGCGCCCGGAGCTGCGAGTTCGAACCGAAGACGAGGTCGACACGGGTGCCGGTCCACTTGATTTCGCCCGTGCCGCGGTCGCGTCCCTCGAAGACATATTTCGAGCCCGGCGAAGCCTTCCACACCGTACCCATGTCGAGCAGGTTGACGAAGAAATCGTTGGTCAGGGTTTCGGGACGCGTGGTGAAGACGCCGTGCTGGGACTGTCCAGCATTGGCGTTCAAAACGCGCAAGCCACCGACCAGGACGGTCATTTCCGGCGCGGTCAGCGTCAGAAGCTGTGCCTTGTCGATCAGTAACTCTTCAGGAGAAATGGCGTATTCGCCCTTCTGATAGTTGCGGAACCCGTCGGCGATCGGCTCCAGAACGGCAAAGGAGCTCACATCGGTCTGCTCCTGCGTCGCATCGGTCCGGCCGGGCGTGAAGGGAACCTCGATGTCGTGTCCGCCAGCCTTGGCCGCCTTTTCGACGGCGGCTGCGCCGCCAAGGACGATCAGGTCTGCCAGCGATACCTTCTTGCCGTCGGACTGGGCGTCGTTGAACGCCTTCTGGATGCCTTCGAGCGTCTCGAGTACGGTTGCGAGCTGGGCCGGCTGGTTAGCCTCCCAATCCTTCTGGGGCGAAAGACGAATGCGCGCGCCGTTCGCTCCACCGCGCTTGTCGGAGCCGCGGAAGGTTGCTGCCGAAGCCCAGGCGGTCGAGACCAGTTGGGAGATCGACAGTCCCGATGCAAGGATCTTATCCTTGAGACCGGCAATGTCCTTCGCGTCGATCAGGGGATGGTCGACGGCAGGGATGGGATCTTGCCAAATCAGTTCCTCGGACGGAACCTCCGGACCGAGATAGCGAGCGCGCGGACCCATGTCGCGGTGGGTCAGCTTGAACCACGCGCGGGCAAAGGCATCCGCGAACTGATCCGGATTTTCGAGGAAACGCCGCGAAATCTTCTCATAGTCTGGGTCGAAGCGCAGGGCGAGGTCGGTGGTCAGCATGGACGGTGCGTGACGCTTGGATTTGTCATGCGCGTCCGGCACGGTGCTGGCGCCGGCGCCGTGCTTCGGGGTCCACTGATGCGCACCGGCCGGGCTCTTCGTCAGTTCCCATTCATAACCGAACAGGTTCCAGAAGAAGTTGTTGCTCCATTTGGTCGGCGTGGTGGTCCAGGTGACTTCCAGGCCGCTGCTGATTGTATCGCCGCCCTTGCCCGTTCCGAAGCTGCTTTTCCAGCCGAAGCCTTGTTCTTCGATGCCGGCGCCTTCGGGCTCGGCACCGACATGGGCGGCATCGCCCGCGCCGTGGGTCTTGCCGAAGGTGTGTCCGCCGGCAATCAGAGCGACGGTTTCTTCGTCGTTCATGGCCATGCGCGCGAAGGTCTCGCGGATGTCCTTGGCAGCGGCGAGCGGATCGGGATTGCCGTTCGGCCCTTCCGGGTTGACGTAGATCAGGCCCATCTGCACGGCGGCAAGCGGATTTTCGAGGTCCCGTTCACCCGAGTAGCGCTTGTCAGCCAGCCAGGTTTCCTCGGCGCCCCAATAGACATCTTCCTCAGGCTCCCAGACATCCGGGCGGCCGCCGGCAAAACCGAAGGTTTTGAAGCCCATCGATTCCAGGGCAACGTTGCCGGTGAGGATCATCAGGTCAGCCCAGGAGATGCTGTTGCCGTATTTCTGCTTGATCGGCCAAAGCAGCCGGCGCGCCTTGTCGAGGTTGACGTTGTCGGGCCAACTGTTGAGTGGCGCGAAACGCTGCTGACCGGCTCCCGCGCCGCCGCGGCCGTCGCCGGTGCGATATGTGCCTGCGCTGTGCCAGGCCATGCGGATGAAAAGCGGACCGTAATGGCCAAAATCGGCAGGCCACCAATCCTGCGAATCCGTCATCAGTGCATGGAGGTCCTGCTTGACCGCGTTGAGGTCGAGCTTCTTGAATTCCTCTGCATAGTTGAATGCCTTGCCCATTGGGCTCGACAGGGCAGAGTTCTGGTGAAGAATCCTGAGGTTCAACTGGTTCGGCCACCAGTCCCTGTTCGACCTGCCGCCATGGGCCGTATGTGTGTGCACCACCGGACATTTGCCGGCTGTATCGGCCTTCGTATCCATATTTCTCTCCCTCGCGGTTACTTGAATTGAGCCATCCAGAGGAGGTTTATCGTGAACCCTCTAAAAAGCGGCCCGGTTTCATGGCCAGCACAATGACGAAGTACCAGACACATGAAATGCCCTCATTTGTTTGCAAGCAGACCGTCCCGAAGCAAAGAGCTTGGGAGGCACCGGTGTTCCGGACAGTCTGGACGTCAACGAGCTGCACATCATCCGTGGCCATTTTATGAGCCGGACGTGACGATGGCTACACCTCATCGGCGCTTGCGGACTATAGCCAAGCAGTTCCATTAATTTAAGTTGGATTTACTGATTGCGACGATAAGGTAAGGTTATGACAAATTTGACACTCAAGCAGCTTCGCTATTTCGAGGCACTGGCCCGACAAGGTCATTTCGGGCGCGCGGCGGATGTCTGTGCGATCTCTCAGCCTGCCTTGTCTATGCAGATCAAGGAACTGGAGGAATCGCTGGGCACGGAGCTTTTTGAAAGAGGCGCACGTCAGGTCCGGCTGACCAGTTTCGGGGAGGCGTTCGTGCTGCGCGTCCGCGATATTCTTCGCTCGGTCGATGAGCTCGCAGATATGGCCCGCGCCTCTCAGGACCGGCTCGTAGGGCGGTTGCGCCTGGGTATCATTCCGACGATCGCACCCTATCTGCTGCCGGCGATCATCGGCAATCTGACGCGCATGCATGACGGGCTCGACATCCACGTTCGCGAAACGCTGACCTCGAAGCTGGTGCAGGAGCTGGCGGAGGGCCGGCTTGACGCGGCAATCGTTGCGTTGCCGGTATCCGAACCCTCGTTGACCGAGGTTACGCTGTTTTCGGAAAATTTCGTGCTGGTTCGGCCAAGCGAGGATGAAGGCAAGCCGGTGCCGAATCGCGAAGCGCTGCGCGAGATGAGGCTGCTTCTGTTGGAAGAAGGGCATTGTTTTCGCGATCAGGCCTTGTCGTTCTGTAATCTGCCTTCGGCACTGCCGCGGGAGTTGATGGATGGCAGCTCTCTATCCACGCTGGTCCAGATGGTCAGCGCCGGCATTGGTATCACCCTGATCCCGGAAATGGCTGTAGCGGTAGAGACGCGTTCGGCGGCAGTGTCTATTGCCCGTTTTCATAATCTCGAACCATCGCGAACGATTGGCATGATCTGGCGCAAGACAAGCCCGTTGGCCAAACAGTTCCTTGAGATTTCCGAAGTCGTTCGCCAATCAGCCGATGCCATGCGCAAGCGGCACGGTTCACTATCGTGACCGCACGATCGGGAGCTGAGCGCTACGCAAGCTGCCATTTCCGCGGCCATGTGAACAGAAAGAATTGGCGCGGATGAAAGCATTCGAAAGCAACGTTGCCGGCCACCCTCGACTGATTGCAACAGACGCGTGCGAAAATTTATGCTAGTGTTTCCAAAGATTTGACTGTTGAAGACAACCCTGAATGAATGTAGAATTCAACATCTTAAAAATATAGAGAGCGGTCCTATGAGCGACCGATTTGTCAGATTCGCGGAAATCGCCGGTATTTCTGCGGCCATATCTATCATTTCTTTCGATTCTGCCTTGGCTGGCTGCTGGTCAGCCTTGAAAAGTCCGGAATGGCAGCAAATCAGCTCAATAATTGCGACTGCGAAGCTATGCGAACAGATGCCTTCGGGACCCAATCGCACCAGGAGACTTGAGGTGACGGGAGTCGATTTTTGTACAGCTCCAAGTGGTGTTTCTGTCACCGCAAACGTATCTCTTACTTGCGGGTCGAGTTCGGAATCCTTTCTCCAGTTATCCCCCATGGACGGCAAGGTCGTGGCGACGGTGACGATGGATATCGGCGCATGTCGGATAACGGATTCGGACATAAACGTCAGCGGCCAAGCCGGTGAACTTCTATCCAAACTGCCTCAAACACAAGAATTCCTGCGCACATGGGCGCAAATACGCCTCTCGAATCTATGTGGAATGCAATGATCTGCGGCTGCGGGACGCGCAATCGCCTTATACCAACGGGCTGAGATCATGACCTATGCGCCCATTGGCGATGCCGGATTGACCTGATTTCCATGGCTGGTCCCCAGTTTCCGTCAAGAACGCAACCCCGTAGCCCTTGCTGCTCTCTGGCGAAGAACGTGTTTCAGGCCCACGGAGCGGACGTGACGGGATCCGTTGTGCACGGGAGTCTGTTAGCGGCAGCCATAAAGCGGTCGCTTCCGTGGTCAGCAGATCGCCGCGCTATTGCCCCATAGAAAACGTTTGACGGCCACATTGTCGTCAGATCGTTCTTCAACCCTGACCGGCGGCCAGATCAATGTGATAGGCCATCATTCGCTCTACGCCATCAAAGAGGTGTTCTCCCCCGCGCTCTCAAAGAGGAATTAAGATGATCACTCGTATCCCTGCTACATCGTTGACCGCTATAGCCTTGAGCTTGATGTTTCTCGGCAATCCTGCGTGCGCACAGCAAGCAACGCAAGAAAAGCCTACGCAAGGACAACCAGATAGCAGTGGGGCGGCTGCGGCCGTCAGCGATCAAAAAATCGAGGCTTTTGCGGTCGCGTATCTGCAGGTGGACAAGATCAGGCAGGAATACTCGGCCAAGATCGGAGCAACGTCGGATCCCACCGCGAAGCAACAGCTACAGACCGAGGCAAGCAAACAGATGGTACAGGCCGTTCAGAGCTCTCCAGGCATCTCGGTAGACGAATACAGGACCATTCTAGCGGCAGCTCAGAAGGACCCGGTACTCGTTAAGAAAGTTCAGGACAAGCTTCAGAAATCCGCGCCTGCACAGCAGTAAACGACACCCGATCACCAAGCAAATTGATCACCAAACCACGGCCGCGCCGAGTGTCGCGATCTCGGCGCGGCGGCGATGGCTTCAGCATGACGGTTTCGGGCGCTGCGATTTGGATTTCCCCCGACCTTATCGAGTAGACTTTCCCGGATGGCCGAAGCACATGTCACTGCTCTTCTACACCATTGGCTTTCCCAAGAGACGAACTCGCCGTCATGGTTTGGGACCCAAACTTCTTTTGGCCGCCAGGCGTCAGTAAAGCAATCGAGCTCGTATTGTTCCCGGAATCTGGCGAAGCGCATCAAGTATATCATCCGCTGTCTGGCCAACGCCCTCGGCTTCAATAACCACATAACCCGTTTCGCCGTATGTCTGCAGGAACTCGCCAACGATATTAAGTCCACGGGACGAAAAAATCACATTCAGACTGTTTAGGATGCCAGGGCGATTTTCGTGAACGTGGATGAAACGCGTACCGTTTGCACGCGGCGGCAGTTGAACCTGGGGGAAATTGACCGCGCCCAGCGTCGAGCCGACGTCGGAGTACTCGACAAGCTTCCTGGAAACTTCCGTCCCAATGCGCTCCTGAGCCTCTTCGGTCGACCCGCCAATATGCGGCGTGAGGATTACGTTATCCAAACCCTGCAGCGGCGTTTCGAAACGCTCTTTGTTGGATGCCGGCTCCTTCGGGAACACGTCCACAGCCGCGCCTGCGAGATGTCCGTCTTTCAAAACCTTCGCAAGCGCTTCAATATCCACCACGGTTCCGCGGGAATTGTTGATGAAAATGGCTCCTTTTTTCATCCTGCGCAGTTCGGCCTCAGTTATCATGTTTCGCGTCGAACTGGTTTCCGGAACATGCATCGTCACGAAATCTGAGATTTCGAGGAGCTCGCCGAGCGTTGCCATCGATTCAGAATTGCCGTGGCGGAGCCTGTCTGAAGGATCAAAATAACGAACGTTCATACCCATACTTTCGGCAAGAACGCTGAGCTGCGAACCGATATTGCCGTAGCCCACGATGCCTAGCGTTTTCCCGCGTACCTCACGGCTGCCTACGGCGGATTTTTCCCATCCACCCTTATGAGCGGAAGCCGAACGCGGGAAAATTTGCCTGGTCAGCATTATGATTTCACCGATGACAAGCTCTGCGACCGAGCGGGTATTCGAATAGGGAGCGTTGAATACCGGGATCCCACGTCGACGGGCTGCGTCCAGGTCGACTTGATTTGTCCCCACAGAGAAACAACCGACCGCCATAAGCTTTTTGGCGGAGCTGAAAATTTCCTCTGTCAGATGGGTGCGGGAACGAATTCCGATTATATGCGCCTCGGCTATATGACTTTTGAGATCCTTGTCATCAAGAGCCTTCGGCAGATGTGTCAGATTGACGTAGCCAGACGACGAAAAGTAGTCCACGGCGCTCTGACTGATGCCTTCCAACAAAAGCACGGAAATCCGGTCGCGGGGAAGAGAAAGTTGTCGGGTCATTGCGTTGCTTTCGGTTCTCGAATTCGATCAGGCCGAGGTCGCTTCTCGGCTACAAAGCGCACAGATACGGCAACATGACTTAGCGACCAACCAACGGACAGCGCAAGGCCAAATTCGACCATATTTATCGGCGGAGGGCACGGCCATGTTCGGATCGAAAACGCGCCGAAGCAACCTGAGAATTCAATGCTCCAGGAGCAGGACTGCGAGCGACGACAACAGCGCAGGAACCATCACCACTGCCCCCACCTTCAGAAATGAGCTCGCACTGACGCTCAAGCCCTCCCGGCGAAGCGCCGAAAGCCACAATATCGTGGCAAGCGAACCCGTCACAGAAAGGTTCGGACCCAGATCGACGCCGATGAGAACTGCGCCCGCGATGCGATCCGAAACTTGCGCGGCTTGGACGGCGCTTCCTGCGAACAGTCCGGCGGGCAGGTTGTTGACGAGGTTGGAGAGAAACGCGACGCCTATGCCAGCGATGGCGATCGCCCGCGACTCGGACTGCAAGCTGATCGTTCTCAGTTCCTCGACAAGCACGGCAGTCACGCCAGTATGATTGATAGCCTCGACGATGACGAACAAGCCGCCCACCAGCGGCAGCACGCTCCAGCTCACGTCTCGGATAATGCCGATCGGATGCTGCCGGACGTTTGCCAGAACGAGCAGGGTCGTCACGGCGCCGGCGATAAATGTGGGAATGCCGAGGTTAAGATGCATCGCCGATGCCGCGAGGAGCAAGATCGCGGTCAAGATCAGGCCGCCTCCGGCCAGTTTGGCAGAGAGCGTCAGTCGCGGGCGCTCGACCTGCGGAGCGATCGTGTCGTCTGCCAAGGCACGCCGCTGGGACCAATAGAGGGCCATGAACGTCAGGGCGATCGACACGATGGATGGCGCCAGGAATGTGCCCATCCAACGGGACAGCGGCGGCATTTCACCGCCCGCAAAAATCACCAGATTGGCAGGATTGGAGATGGGCAGCACGAAGCTTGCAGCATTGGCGATGAATGCGCAGATCAGAAGATAGGGAAGCGGATCCTTCACGTTGGCTGCGCGACATGCCGCGTAGACGGCCGGCGTCAGGACAACGGCCGTCGCGTCGTTTGAGAGCAACGCAGTCACGATGATGCCAACGACATAGACAAGTACGAACAGCCGTCGCGAAGATCCCTTCGCGTATGAGGTGGCTATGACGGCGATCCAGTCGAACAGGCCTTCCCGCCGAGCGAGTTCCGATAGCAGCATCATGCCGATCAGAAAGAGATAGACGTCGAAGCCCTTGGTGATCCCGGACCATACCTCCGCAGGTGGTATGATGCCGAGGATGAAGATGAGCATTGCTCCGCCGACAGCCCAGACGGCTTCGGGTAGCCGAAACGGGCGGGTGACCACCCCAGCGGCAGTGGCTGCGGCGATGGCTGAGGTATAGAGCGGTGTATTCATGCTTTGCCTCGGATGTGAAATTTCTGATCGACGTCCTGGTCCGCACGTCGAGCTTCAATCTGCCCAGCAGTCTTGTCACGAAGCTTGTCAAGCAACAGGTAGATGACGGGGGTCGTATAGAGGGTCAGCAATTGGCTGACCAGCAGCCCGCCGACGATGGCATAGCCGAGCGGCTGGCGCAGTTCGGAACCAGCTCCGTGCCCGATAGCGAGCGGCAGTCCACCGAGAAGGGCTGCCATCGTCGTCATCAGGATAGGGCGGAAGCGCATCTGGGCCGCTTTGACGATGGCATCCTCGCTGCTCAAGCCTTCGCCTCGCTCTGCCTGGATCGCGAAATCGACGAGCATGATGCCGTTCTTCTTGACGATGCCGATCAGCAGGATAATGCCGATCATCGCCACGAGGCCGAAGTCGAACCCCGCCAACCGCAAGGCCAACAAGGCTCCGAGACCTGCCGAGGGCAGGGTGGAGAGGATTGTCAGGGGGTGAATGAGGCTCTCGTAGAGGACGCCGAGAATGATGTAGACGACCACCAGCGACGCCAGGATCAACAATGGCACCGTACCAATGGAATCCTTGAAGGCCTTGGCGCTTCCGGAGAAACTCGTCTGGAGCGAAGCCGGCGGATGCATTTCGGCGACGGCGCTCTCGATCGCCTGTGTTGCTTCCCCAAGCGCTGTGTCTGGCGCCAGGTTGAAGGAAATCGTTACGGCTGGCGACTGGCCCTGGTGCGCGATCGAGACCGGAGATACGCCGTCCGTCGTCCATTTGGCGACGACCGAAAGCGGAACCAGAGTGCTGTTGTTTGCTCGAACCGAGAGACGGTCAAGCGTAGCGATGTCGCGCTGCAGATTTGGCAGAACCTCGAGGACGACCCGGAACATATCAGTCTGGGTTGAGTACGACGCGACCTGCCGCTGACCGAAGGCGTCGTAAAGGGTCTCATCGATCGTGGACGGGAGGACGCCGTAGAGCGAGGCGGCGGCACGGTCTATCATGATCGACAGATTGGGAGCTTCGGCTTGCTGATCGCTGCCGACATCGCGTAGCGCGGAGATATCCTGAAGACGGTTCGTTATCTTCCTTGCCCAGTCGCTCAGCTCCTGGATATCGGCGTCCTGCAGCGTGAACTGATACTGGGTCTTGGCCGGACGCGCTCCGATGTTGATATCCTGCGCCGACTGCATAAAGAGCTTGATGCCTTGCTGGGCGGCCAGTGCCGTGCCCAATCTGTCTATGACTTGCTTGGCACTTGCATCCCGATCTTCCAACGGTTTCAAAGTGATGTTGACATGACCCTGATTGAGTGCGTTGCCACCATTGCCGCCGCCGATATCCATGAACACGCTATAGACGGCCGGATCCTTCATGATGATCGCGCTGACGCGCTCCTGCAGCTTGGCCATTTCCGTGAAGGAGATATCGGGCGAGGCCTGCGACAGGCCGGCGATGAAGCCGGTATCCTGCTCGGGGAAGAACCCTTTCGGAGCGACAATGAACAGGTAGGCTGTCGCAACAATCGTGCCGATAAAGACGATGAGCGTCAGGAACCTGTGGCGGATGATTGGCTTCAGGCTGCGGATGTAAAGGGCGGCAAGGCAGTCGAAGAAGGCTTCGCCAGCCCGATAAAAGCGTCCATGCTGATATTCACCGATCGGACGGATGAACTTC
Organism: Rhizobium sp. CB3090; assembly: GCF_029714285.1. Taxonomy (NCBI): domain Bacteria; kingdom Pseudomonadati; phylum Pseudomonadota; class Alphaproteobacteria; order Hyphomicrobiales; family Rhizobiaceae; genus Rhizobium; species Rhizobium sp. CB3090. The sequence goes on along the minus strand of NZ_CP121663.1, from coordinate 1,668,874 downwards.
GATGCCAGCATAGGTGTCAAGGTTAGAGAGACGATCGCGGAAATCACGATCGCGACGGTCAAGGTGATCGCGAACTCGCGAAATAGCCGGCCGACAATACCACCCATCAGGAGGATCGGGATCAACACGGCGATCAGCGAGAGGCTGATCGAGACGATCGTGAAGCCGATTTCTCGAGCACCCGTGCGTGCTGCCTCGAGCGGCTCGACGCCACCCTCGATGTGCCGGGTTATGTTTTCGAGCATGACGATCGCATCATCGACGACAAAGCCGACGGCGACCACGAGTGCCATCAGCGAGAGATTGTCCAGGCTGAAGCCGAGAACCCACATCGGCGCGAGGGAGCCGGCGAGTGCGATCGGCAAAGTCAGCACCGGAATGATGGTGGCCGGCAGGCTCCGCAGGAATAGGAAGATCACGACGACGACAAGGCCGATCGCCAACATCAGCGTGAATTGGACATCATCGACCGATGCCCTGATCGTGGTGGTGCGGTCCGTCACCAGCTCAAGCTTGATAGACTTCGGCAGCGATGCCCGAAGTGCGGGCAGTTGCGCTTTTACGGCATTGACGACAGCGATCACATTCGCGCCGGGCTGGCGGAAGACGTCGAGCGCGATGCCACGCTCGCCATTCGTCCAGTGCGCCATCTTTTCATCCTCAGCGCCATCAATCGCTTGGCCGATGTCCCTGATACGAACCGGCCCTCCGTTGCGGTAGGCTATGACGGCATCATTCCATTCGGCGCTGCTGCCAATCTGATCGTTCGTGTAGATCGGGAACGTTCGGGTCGGATCGTCGATGTTTCCCTTCGGGGCGCTGAGACTGAGATTGCCGATTGCGGTGCGGACGTCCTCCAGGGTGACGTCTGCCTGGGCTAACCTACCGGGATCGACCGCTATGCGGATTGCCGGCTTTTGCTTGCCGCCGATGTTTACGAAGGCGACGCCGGACACCTGGCCGATCTTCGATGCGACGTTGTGCTCGATATACTCATCGAGTTCCGGAAGGGTAAGGGTGTCCGAACTAGCGGACAATTGCATCACCGGAGCGTCGGCGGGATTTGCCTTATGCACAGTCGGCAAGGACGTCATGTCCTTTGGGAGTTGACCTGCCGCTTCGCTGATGGCGGTCTGAACGTCGCTCGCCGCGGTCTGGATATCCTGATCGAGGCCGAACTGCACCGTGATCGACGACGTCTCCAACGAACTGTTGGAGGTCATCTCCGTAATGCCGCTGACATGCGACAGAGCATCCTCGATCGGTTGGGCGACGCTCGCCGCCATCGTCTCCGGTGATGCACCGGGAAGGTTTGCGGCAATCTGTATGGTCGGGAAGTCGATCTGCGGCAGAGCCGAAACCGGCATGAATGGATAGCAGATCGCACCGAGCAGGAAGATGCCGCTCATGATCAGTCCGGTCGCGACTGGATGTGTGATGAAGAAGTCGAAGAACCCATCGGCTCTTGCCGAGGCGGTGTCGCGCTCGCTGATCATGGCGTCGCCCCTTCGGCGAGTTCCCCCGTCGGCAATCCGGACCAAGGGGTGACCGAAACCTTGACGCCATCGCCGATCCGCGACTGACCATCCATGACGACCTGCTCGCCGTCCCGTATGCCGTCGATCACGAGCGCCCTCGCGGCCGTGACGAAAGCCGTTTTGACCTCCCTCCTTTCGACTTTGCCCTCAGGCCCGACGACGTAAGCGTAGAGGCCGTCGCGGCCTCGGGCGAGCGCCTTATCCGGAACTACGACGCCGGCCCGTTTTTCCACTGTCAGCGTCGTCGCAACCGGAAGGCCCGGCCAGAGGACGCCATCCTTATTGTCAAAGGTTGCCTTGAGATGGATGGAGCCATTCGAGGCGTCGACGGCATTGTCCACGGTGGTCAGCTTACCCTTAGCAAGAGTGTGGCTGCCGTCGGTGCTTGTCAGCGTAACCTCGGCGACACCACGAATAAGGGCGTCCCTGATTTCGCCAAACCTGTCGCCCGGCGCAACAAAGGAGACGGCGATGGGGTCCATCTGCGTGATGGTCACGATCCCGTTGGCCGAACTCGCGCTTATAACGCTTCCAACGTCGACCTGCTTGAACCCGGTGCGCCCGGAGATAGGCGCGGTGACGGTTGCAAATCCGAGTTGAGTTTCTGCGCTCTCGATAACAGCTTCGTCATACCGCACCGCGGCCGCGTACTGCTCGCTGGAGGCAGTTTTCTGTTCGAGGGTGGAGGCGGAGGCAACGCCTTTTTCGGCGAGTGTCGCATAACGTTGCGCGTCTGCGCGCGCACTGCTTAATTGCGCCTCGTCCTGAGCTTTTTTTGCTTTGGCGGAAGCCAGTGCGGAGAGGAGTTCGCGGTCGTCCAGTTTCAGGAGGACGGCTCCCTTCTCCACCATCTGCCCCTCGATAAAGGGAATGTCGACGACCTGGCCATCGATACGCGGGCGAACTGTGACCGACTGAAGAGGCGCGACCGTGCCTATGCCGTTGATGACCCGATCGATCGTTTCGGTTTGCGCCTTGATGGCAGTCACTGGAACGGCAGGAGCGTCCCCAGCCGACAGGGGAGTGGCGTGGACAGCGACAACGCTTGCCAACGCAACGCCGCACGCGCGCCTGCCGGAGGTGGCAAGCAGTTGAGCCAAAGGACTGATCATGCCTGCCACTCCCGGAAAGTCACCTGATCACGCAGGATTTTCGTTCAATGACCGATCACAGTCTCATCACCGGCGAACCACTTTATCGCTGCGTCATAGCTTCATTCGCCGCAGGGCGTCTTCCAGAGGTCTGCGATGCGGAGGTGGGCCGGGTGGCGGGCGAAGTACGTCGGTCTTGCCGTCCTGATGGATGATATAACGGGCACGCAGGAAGCCCTGATCGAAGCGACCTTGAACACTGACGGGCTCGCCAATGCTGACAAGCTTGCCGTTGTCACCGGCAGGCCCCGTTTCGATCAATGCGCGACCGCTGTCGTCCTGAACGATGAATTTGTTGCCGTAGATCTCGGCGACCTTGCCCTTGACGGTCACTACGCTCACATCGTCCTTCAGGCTCGATATCGACACGGGAGTCAAAGGTGCCAATTCGATACTGGGGCGGATGAATTTCATTGCGGCTGCACCACCTGCCGCTCCAATGGCGAGGGCCGCGACGGCTGCAATGCCAAAGGCGGCAAGGTGAGTGGCTGGCTGGCGCTTCGGTCCTTTGCCCCGCCCTTGCTCCAGCGATGTTTGGGGAGCGTCGTTTTCGTCAGACATGGTATTGTCTCCCGTTCGTTTGACTGGAGAACAATAGCCAGCATGAGCTCGATCCACGCTGAATGTTGCGGTTCAGTTTCAGTTAAGCAAAGTCGCCGTAATTCATTGCGAACAACCGGTCACAACTGAGTGTGATATGCGAGTCCTCCTGGTCGAAGATGATGTCGATCTTTCCAAACGTATCGCGGCAAGCCTGCGGGCGGAAAACTTTGTGGTCGACATCGCCAAGAACGGAGAAGACGCCGAACACGCCGGCCTGACCGAGATTTTCGACGTCGCCGTGTTGGACCTCGGCTTGCCTAAAATTGACGGCGTGACCGTGCTCAAGTCCTGGCGGAACGCGGAACGGATGCTTCCGGTGCTCGTTCTCACCGCGCGAGACGGCTGGCCTGACAAGGTCGCCGCCTTCAAGGCGGGAGCTGACGACTTTCTGACGAAGCCGTTCAAGATCGAGGAACTCATCTTACGTCTTCGTGCTCTGGTGCGGCGGGCCACGGGCCACGCTGCCTCGGTGATCACCTGCGGAGACCTTTCGTTCGACGCGCAACTCGGGACGTTCGAGCTCGCGGGACTTCCGTTGAAGCTGACGGCATTCGAATGGCGGGTATTGTCATGCTTGATCCTGCGCAAGGACGTGATCGTGGATAGGCGCGAACTTGTCGAGCGGGTCTACGAGGGAGACGCGGACGTGGATTCCAATTCGATTGAAGTGATCATCGCCAGACTTAGGCGCAAGGTTGGTGCCGACAGGATCGAGACGGAGAGGGGACGCGGCTATATGCTGAGGGCTGATTGATGACCATATCATGGCTGTCACCGCGCAGAACGATTGCCGGTCGCCTGATCGCGTTTTCGATGATCTACGCTATGGCAGCATTGATCGTAGCCTCCTTTGTCCTCTGGTTCATCGTTGCAGGTGTGGTCGGGCAACAGGTCGATCAGCGGCTCGATCTGCAAATCGACGCCGTTCGCGGCGCCCTGGTCCCAGGCGCGGATGGCGTGCTTGGCCTCTCAGGCAATCTCAGCGGCCCTCCCTTCGATCGTACGGGTTCCGGTTGGTATTGGCAGGTCACCGCTGCTGGCCGGCATCTATCCTCCAAATCACTTGATGGCGGTAGCATTGCCAGTCCGCCGCGGGCGATTGACTGGAGACGGCTTCTTATGGGACGGCCGCAGCCGGCGGACGGGCCTGGAGACAAAGGCGAGGCACTCCATTTTCGTGTGGCGCGGACCTTTGTGGGCGGTGAGGCAGTCGAAATACTCGCGACCGCCCCAGAAGTCGCGCTGACGGCCCCCGCTGTACGAGCGCTCGCATTTCTGGTGCCGGCGATGCTGGCTCTTGGCGCCATTCTCGGCGTGGGGATCTTGTTTCAGGTCCGATACGGTCTCTTGCCGCTCCGTGCGTTGTCTGGACAGATTTCAGAAATATCCTCAGGGCGACTCCGTGAACTGCCGCGAACCGAGGTCGATGAACTTCGCCCCGTCATCGGAGAAATCAATCGTCTGGTTGAGCACAATCGCAAGCGGCTTGCCGAGACCCGGCTGCAGTTTGCGAACCTGGCACATGGGCTGAAAACGCCGGTCGCCAGCCTTTATCTCGCCCTCGATAGCAAGAATGACCCGACAGGCGAGGCGCGGCACCTTGTTGGTCGAATTGATCGGAGGATTCGACATCACCTCGGAAGAGCGAGGGCTGGAGTTTCCGAGGCAGGATTAGCTTCGTCGACAGATCTTCGGTCGCGTGTGGACGACATAGTTCAGATGATGTCGAAGCTCTATGCCGACCGGCATCTTAGTATCATCACAACGGTCGGTTCCGATCTCCGCATAAGTTGTGCGCCGGAGGATACCGACGAGGTTCTCGGTGGGATCATCGACAACGCGTTCAAATGGGCAGCAAGCTCAGTTCGAATAACCAGCGCCGTCGAAGGCGCTATGGTGCTGATCTCGATAGAGGACGATGGGCCAGGTATTGAGCAAAGCCGGATCACAGAGGCGATGAAACCGGGCGTCAGGCTTGACGAGACCGTTGCCGGCGACGGCTTCGGGTTGTCGATCGCCAAGGAGGTTGCCGAGCTATATGGTGGATACGTCAAATTGCAAGCCGGGCCGGAAACCGGGCTCGTTGCTGTCGTGGCGCTACCGGATGCACGCGGGCGGAGTACTTCGTCGCCGTCTTCTTAACGGTGCGTAGGAGCTTGCGGGTAGAGAATTAGAGGTACCGCGTGTTCGCACGGAACGACAGTGCTCGCGCTTCCTGCTGGGTGCGCCCCGGACTTCTGCGCCGTGTCAACTTTGAACATGCCGTGCTCGATAGCATGTCCATTTGACAGTCGCTATATCGCACCCAAGACGCCCAAAGACGTGATTTTAGCCGTCTAGAACGACTACGTCATCGCTTTTCCAGCTCAGAAAAACGTCGTCGCCCGGGCTATATTGCTCGTACTGCTCGAGCCTTGGCTTTGCGACGATCTCGTGTCTGCCGGCGTTGATGATGTAGCGAGTGGCCTCGCCAAGGAAAACGGTCTCTTTCATTCGACCGGCCATCGCTCCCGGGCTAGGCTGACGGGAGATTCTGATACATTCAGGTCGGATCATGACCGCACAGTTATGTCCCGCCTTCGAAGGAGCGATCGCAAAAGTCGCTCCATCGCTGTGGAGGCGGCCATTGTCATTCATGCACTCGATCAGATTGGATTCTCCGACGAAGGTGGCAACGAATTTGGTTCTCGGTTTGTGGTAGAGCTCCTGCGGCGTCGAAAGTTGCTCAATAACCCCGTCACGCATGATTGCGATCCGATCCGAAAGCACAAGAGCTTCGTCCTGGTCATGGGTCACGAACAAGACGGTCATGCGGAACTGTTGCTGAATCCGTTTGATCTCGAATTTCAGTTGTTCTCGCAGATGCTTGTCCAGCGCTCCCAAGGGCTCATCCATCAAGAGGACCTTCGGATCGAAGACGATCGCGCGGGCAAGAGCCACTCTTTGCTGTTGGCCGCCGGACAATTCTCGCGGGAACCTCTCGGCTAGGGCCTCTAGCCTCGTGATACCGAGCACATCGGCGACTCGTTTCCGAACTGTGTCGTCTGATGCTTTGCGGACGCGAAGTGGGAAGGCAATGTTGTCCGCTACGCTCATGTGGGGGAATAGCGCGTAGTTTTGGAACACCATACCGATCCCTCGGAGATGGGGCGGCATGGAGAGTATAGAGCGGCCATCTATGAGGATGTCGCCGGAGCTGGGCGCATCGAAGCCGGCAAGCAGCTTGAGCATCGTTGATTTGCCGGAGCCGGAAGGCCCAAGCAACGAAACAAACTCCTCCGCAGCAATTTTGATACTGGTGTTGCGCAGGGCGAAGAAGCTTGCCCCGTACTTGCGCGAAACATTGCGGAATTCAACAGAGGTGCTCATGGTTATGCTCCGGAGACGTCAGGCGTTTTGCGTGCAGGCAGTAATGCCCGGTATTGAGTTGCCACTACGCACAAAATGACGACGGTCACGATGACGCTGGAGGCAGCGCTGAGTGTCGGGTCAAGCTGGATTCGGATGTCGCTCCACATCTTGATTGGCAGGGTTTGCGTCTGCCGGCCTAGCAAAAAGAGCGTTATCAGCAGCTCGTCGAAGGACTGCAGGAATGCCATCAACCAGGCGGCGATGAAGGCCGGCAAGAGTAATGGCAGCGTTATCTTGCGGACCACCAGATAAGGCGGGGCGCCAAGGGTCGATGCCGCATGTTCGATATTTCGGTCGAGACCCCTGAGTGCAGGAACAAGAACGACGACCGTATAGGGCGCGCAAACCAGCAAATGTCCGATTATCAATCCAGGAAATGACCCAAGCAGTCCGAGTTTGGCCATCGATAGATACAGACCAAGAGCAAGGAGGATAAGCGGCAGCATCAAGGGTGCAAGAACAAGAAGGAAAATGACGCGCTTCCACGGGAGCTTTGCTCTAACCAAGGCGAAGGATGCCATGGTGCCGGTTACCAATGCCAGGGATGCTACAATCGTTCCGAGCTTGAAGCTTTGGAAAAGAGCGCTGCGCCAATCGGGGTCTGTCAGGAATTTCTCATACCACTGCAGGGAAAAACCTGGCGGCGGGAAGATGAGAAACGGAGAAGAACTGAACGACAGGACGTAAATGATGGCAAGAGGCGCGAGCAAGAACATGACCACAAGGCCAAGAGCGACCTTCATGAGCAAGGGAGCAAGCCACGCCGGACGGCGCAGGGTGAAGTATAGGCCATCTTCAATCAAGATCAGCGCTGTCTTGAACACTCTCGATGCCGGCGATGTGCGGCCGCCTTTGCTGCGGTTTTTTCCGAGCGGAGATTTTTGTTCGCTTTCCTCAATCGCCCACAATTGTTCGAGCGGAACGAAATGATTTCCGATCGCAAGGACGAGCATCGTCACAATCAGTAGGATGACGCCCAGCGCATATCCGCTCTGAAAATCCAAAAGCGTTGTGATTTGGGTGACCACCAGCTGCGAAATCATCGTATCTGCTGGTCCGCCAAGCAGCGCAGGCGCGATATAAAAGCCAAGCGAGATGATGAAAATCAGCATAGCGGCCGACAAAATGGCCGGTCGGCACATGGGAAGAAGAACGCGGATAAACGCCTTGACGGGGTGGGCTCCCAGGATCTGCGCAGCAGTTACCAGCGAACGGTCAACACGCGTCATGCTTCCATACATAATGAAAATGCCGATCGGCATAAGGACGTGTACCAGGCCGATGTAGACGGCTGTGCTCGTGCCGAGTATCCGCAACGGCTGATCGATGAGTCCCAAATTCTGTAAGGCGATGTTGAGGACGCCACGCCGGCCGAGGATCACCATCCATCCGTAAGTCCGGATCAGGAAGGCTGTGAAGAGCGGGACAAGCAGAACTATACTCAGTAGCGCAAGGCAGCGCTTGCTGAGTGCCGTCATGTAATATGCTATCGGAAAGCCGACGACGATACAGATAATCGTCGTTGTCAGTGCAATCTGCAGACTACGCAAGATCGCACCCACGTAAATCCCGTCGTTCCAAATCGCCCCATAGCGGCTGAAATCGAGCGCTAACCCATTAACGCTTTGCCAGGCTGCGCTTAGAAACGGAAGGATCAAGAAGGCTATAATCAGGATCACCAAGGGGATCAATTGGAGCGCAACCATTGCGTGGCCGCGCAGCAGCTTCCAATCTCTGAAAGACGTCTTCAACACCTTCTTCCCTTCGTGCTGAAGTTCCCTCGACAAGTGCATATTCATCTTCTTCCTAACTCAAGCAATGTTGTGCGTCGATCGAGCACCTGTCCGAGAAAAGCTGCAGACAAGCTTTGGAGGCGCGCATACCGTATTTGTTGAGAGAAGCGATGCACCCTACGCAGGCTCGGCATAGCTGCCACGCCGGGAATACCAAGGACGTTCGGGCTGCCCAGTTCGCCTCCATAAGGAGCATCACGTTCCCATTTTATCTTTTTTTGCATTGTGGCAGCTTCTGCATTATGCGCAAATATCTAATTTGCTGATGATGCATTCAAAACTGATATGGAGGCAGCCATGCGCGTTTCTCTCCGCCACATCGAAGTCTTCCACGTCGTCATGACTTCTGGAAGCCTCACACGGGCCGCTGAGCTGATGCATACCTCTCAGCCAACGCTGAGCCGCGAGATCGCGACGCTGGAGAGATTGCTAGGCTTTACCCTGTTTGAGAGACGCTCGCGTCGGCTTCTTGCAACAGAGAAGGCGGTGTTGTTTCATGCCGAAGTGCAGCGTTCCTACTCCGGGCTTCAACAACTGGTGCAGTCCGCAGAGGTGATACGTGATAACACAACGTCGTACCTTCGGATTGGCTGCCTGCCGCTTTTTTCGAGCTCGATCATACCTAAAATCAGCATTGATTTGCTTCGAGAGCATCCCAACTGCCGCATGACGATGGTGCCGCTGGATCATGCTGATCTGATGCGTGAGCTCCTTGCGCTTCGCTATGAACTAGGGTTGGTTGAGGTTGGAGTGGCAGTCGAGGGAATGCATGTTGACGAGGTAACCGTCGGTGAAGAAGTGTGTGTGCTTCCGGAGGATCATCCACTCACCGCCCTGCATACGATCAGCCCCTCCGATCTGGAGAAGGTCGATCTCATAAGCTATGTCTCAAGTGACGCTTATCATAAGCGCTTTCAGAACTTCTTCGAATCCACGAGCTTCACGAAAAACGTCAAACTGGAGACGACAACGGCAGAAGCGATCTGTTCGTTTGTCCAGCAGGGCTTGGGGGCCGCCCTTGTCAATCCGATCACTGCGCGCTCTTTCTCGGGGCGCGGAGTAGTCGCGCGGCCTCTCTCGGTCTCGATTCCATTCGTCGTCGGAGTTTGTCGGCCCCTTGGCCGGCCGATCTCAGATTTTGCCGCCACTGCCGCGCGCCTGATCGTTCAGGAATGCGAGGCGATCTCAACTGAGCTTCAGCGGCCGGAAGTGTGGCAGGAGAAGGTGTGGAGAGAAAAAGCATATCAGATTTGAATAACGAGACCAAAAACTACGCATTTTTCTAAGGAAACTTTTTCTGAAATAGTTGCGCCAAACCAGGGGCGACCATGAACATGACGACGACAGAAGAAGACAAACCTTCTCAGAAGCTGGATCGGAAGAGCGTTCATCGCGATAGCGTTGGGATTCTGAGCATTGAGGGAGTTCGGCTCGACCATCTCGCCGATGCAGTTGGGACACCGTTTTATGCGTATTCTTCACGAGCAATCACAAACGCCTATCAAGATTTCCGATCCGCGCTCGGACCGGACATCGGCATATGCTACGCCGTCAAGGCCAATGGCAACCTCTCCATAATCGCCCTCCTTGCCGAACTCGGATGTGGCATGGACATCGTGTCGGAAGGGGAGTTGCAGCGCGTTGTGGCGGCCGGAGCACGCAGGGATGGCGTCGTGTTCTCGGGTGTCGGCAAGGCGCGGGCGGAGATAGAAGCAGCCCTTGCCGCCGGAATTCACCAGTTCAATGTCGAGTCTGTCGCCGAGCTCGAGCTGATATCGGCTGTCGCTGCAAGCCATGGTGTTGAGGCGCCCGTCGCGCTACGCGTCAATCCTGATATCGACGCGCTAAGCCATGACAAGATATCCACCGGTCGCAAAGGCGACAAGTTCGGGATATCGATCGACGAGATCGCAAGCCTCTACCCTCGGGCATCAGCGATGCATGGCATCCGGCTTGTCGGGCTTGCGACCCACATCGGTTCACAGATTACCGATTTGGAACCATACCGCAAAGCCTACAAGCGCATCGCTGGTCTGACGCGTCATCTCCGAGATCTCGGCCAAAGCGTCACGCGGCTCGACCTTGGAGGCGGTATCGGGATCGACTACGGGTCAGGATTCAAACTGGATTTGAGGGACTTTGCCTCAGTCATCCGCGAGACAGTTGGCGACCTCAATGCAGAGTTGACCGTTGAACCTGGCCGGAGACTTGTCGGCGAGGCGGGTGTTCTTGTTGCGGAGGTGCTATACTCCAAACCACATGCGGACTTCGATATCGTCATCATCGATGCTGCTATGAACGACCTTCTTCGCCCGGCCATGTACAATGCGGTGCACCCGGCTGAGACAGTCTCCCCAACGGCCTGCCGACCACGAAAGTGCAGAATCGTCGGCCCGGTATGCGAAAGCTCGGATGCTTTCGGAAGCTTCGATCACCTGCCTGAGCTTTCTTCTGGAGACCTTGTCGCGTTTCTCGCTGCGGGCGCTTATGGCGCTTCGATGTCATCCACCTATAACGCCAGGCCATTGATCCCGGAGGTGCTCGTCTCGGATGGGCAGTTTGCCGTCATAAGGCGTCGTCAACCCGTCGAGGACCTTCTAGCGCTCGAGCGAAATCCAGAATGGCACTCCGCATCCAGCGGATCGGAGTTCGGCGTGAAGGCAGGTTGAACATGGCTGTCGATCCTCGACCGCATCAGGCGAATTTTCCGTTCCTCAAGATGCATGGGCTTCGCAACTGCTTCGTGATCCTTGATCTGCGGGGGTCACGTCAGAGGGTTCCCGCTGAAGATGTCCAGCGTATTTGTGACGTGCGGTCCGGTGTCGGTGCGGAAGAACTGCTGACCATCGAGCTTCCAACGGATGCCGGACGCGCAAAGGGCGCAGATGCTTTTATGCGCATCTACAACATCGACGGCGCGGAGGTGTCCGCTTGCGGCAACGCAACTCGATGTGTCGCGCATCAGCTCATGAGGGAGAGCGGTCGCGATATGGTTACGATCGAAACCGCGGCGGATTTACTCCGATGCAGCGCTTCTGGAGATGATGCGGTCAGTGTGCAATTCGGGCCGGTAGGCACTGCTTGGAACGAGATTCCGTTGAGAGAGCCGGCTGACGCTTCGTGTCTGCCGGTTGAATCGGGGCCTCTCAAAGGCGGCTTTGCGGTCAGCGTTGGGAATCCGCATACGGTGTTCTTCGTCGACAAACTCGCAGACGTCGATATTCCGAGGTTTGCACCGTCCATACAGAACCACTCCATTTTTGAATCCGGAACGAATGTTGGCGTCGCCGAGATAGTGGACGCCGGCACCATCAAACTGGCCGTATGGGAACGACCGGGAATGCTTACGGAGGCATGCGGGACCGGCGCCTGCGCCGCAGCCTTTGTCGCTCGTCAACGTGGCTTCATCAAAACCAGTTCGGTGACGGTACACCTGCCTGGAGGGACCCTCCGGATCGATTTGCGAGAGGACGGCGTCATGATGACAGGTCCGGTCGCAACCTGCTGCAGCGGCTATGTGCCGCTGCAGCTCAGTTAATCAAAAGAGCGCGTTTCAGCGCCAGAACCCAGAGGACGAAAGGAACTTAAATGAACGTCAAGTCAATAAACCTCATCGCGAGCGGGATTGCCATTCTGCTTGCTTCCGGGCAGTCAGTTTGCGCTCAGGAGGCTATCCCCGAGAATCTCAAAGGCAAAGGCGAAGTCGTCGTGACTTCGGGCGGCGGCACATGGGAGGACGCCCAGAAGAAAGCCTTCTACGAACCGTTTACCCGCGATACCGGAATTAAAGTCGTTCTTGTTCCGGAAGACCATTCCAAGCTGCTTGCGTCTATCCAGGTAGGACAGCCGGAAGCCGATGTGACTTCAATCCCTGGAGGCTTCCTGGCAGGCTTCGTGAATAAGGGAGCGGTGCAGGAAATCAACTACGGGCTCTTCGACAAGGACACACTCGCCGCGATCCCGGACAATCTCAAAAACAAGTACGGCATCGGAGCGCTGCTATATTCTGTCGGTATCGCCTATGACGAAACTCGGTTCAAAGATCCGTCCAAGGCTCCCAAGAACTGGGGCGATTTTTATAACGTCAGTGCCTTTCCCGGCATGCGCACTCTGCCCAAATGCGAAAAAATGATCGATGGCGGCATGTTAGAGGGTGCGTTGATGGGGGACGGCGTTCAGCCAAAGGATGTCTACCCGATCGATATCGATCGCGCGTTCGCGAAAGTGGCCGCCATTAAGCCCAATGTCAGCCGGTGGTGGACCGCCGGTGCCGAGGCGCCACAGAGCTTGATCGACGGAGAAGTCGATATCGCCGACGCTTACAATGGGCGAATTTTCGCTGCAAAGAAGCAAGGCGCCCCATTGGCCTTTTCATGGGACCAGTCGTTGCTTCAGTATGACTACTGGGTGGTCACCAAGGGCGCACCCAATCGAGACAACGCAGACAAGCTTCTGGCATACATCGCCATGGCAAAACCACAGGCCGCTTTCGCGGAGTTGATCGGCTATGGACCCGTGAATAAGAAGGCTTACGACCTGATCCCGGAGGATTTGCGCAAAACACTCCCGGGTGCTCCAGGCGTTGCCGAGAAGCAGGTGTTCCAGAACTATGCCTGGTGGAACGAAACCGGTGCGGACGGAAAGACGAACTGGGAAAATGCCCTGAAAAAGTGCGTCAGTCTGTTGTCGCAGTAACATCTCTGCCTAACGGCAGTCCCATACAAGGGGCTGCCACTCTTGACCGATATTTTCGAGGAATTCGCAATGCCTGAGCAACTGCCAGAGCAAGACGGAAGCATTACGCCTGGCATCCATCGCCGGCTCCTGCGCTTTTCAAACCCTAGACTCTCAGATTTTGTCTGGCCGCTGTGTGAAATACGCGGCAACCAGCCAGGCCCCCGGCTTTGCATATCGGCGGGTGTGCATGTCAACGAAGTATCGGCGATAGAAGCTGCTGTTCGTCTGCAGAAGTTGTTCGATCCGCAGGAGATGCATGGTTGTGTCGAAATCATCCCGCTGATCAATCAGCCGGCGCGGTTTCAATACAGCGAGTACGTGTGCCCGATCGATGGGCGCAACATCAATTTTTCGTTTCCGGGTAAATCGGACGGGTCCTTCACCGAAGCTCTTTGTGACGCCATCACGACTGAATGGACCAGAGGCGCAGCGTGCTACGTCGACATGCACGGGGGAGACCTGCGGGAAAAGGTGGCGTTCTTCTCGATCTACCAACGCACAGGTGATGACAATTTCGACGCCAAGGCCCGCGCTCTTGCGATGTGCTTCGATGCAGAAATTGTTGTGGGTTTGCCACCAAAGCATATGGAGCAGCCTGGACGCCCGCCGACGGGTTTTGCCCGGCAGCGTCGTTTCTCCATAATGTCCGAGGCGGGCTCCCATGGTGTGGTCGAGCATGATGCGGTGGAATATCATGTGGCAGGTGTTCTGAACATCGCACGCCATATCGGGATTCTGCCGGAAGCGCGCCCGCAATTCGCGAGGGGCCGCGTCCCATGCGACGATTATATTTGGGTGGATTCTCCGGAGGATGGAGAATTCCACGCCGTTGTGGACCCTGGATGCCAGGTTTCCAAGGGCCAGCAACTCGGAACCATTTATAGCCTTTTTGGAGACCCCTTGGCTCCGATCGTTGCGCCGGTTGACGGATTGATGCTCTGGAGAATGACCCACCCGACGCTCAAGGCTGGGATGGCCACGTTAGCGATCGCTGTCGAAGAGCGGCGCTGACAAGAGATGTTTGTCACAAAAGCCCTCCTTGACATCATTGGGACAGAGGGTGACCGGCGCGCCTGACGCCCGATAAGGGGGATGTCTTCGCTACTAGAGCGGCTCAGCTTTTCGCGGAATCTTAGAGCCGCTCTATCTCTTTGTTTTTGGTCGCCTACCGACTGATCCGAGTAGAGAGTATGATCGACGAGAGCGTGCGCTCGACGCCATCGATCATGCCGATTTCGTCGACAAGTTGATCGAGCTCGGAGATCGACGGTGCTTCAATAACGGCGATGAGATCGAACGTGCCGCTTACCGAGTGAAGCGACTTGACTGCTTGGATACGCTGAAGCGTGGCGCAAACCTGCGAGAGTACCTTCGGCGCAAGCGTGATCATAATATGTGCTTTCACCAGGCTCGAAGAGTAAGCATCCGACAGCCTGACGCCATAACCGGCAATTACCCCTTCCTTTTCCAGTCGCTCCAACCGCGCTTGTACGGTCGTTCGTGACAAGAGCAATTTTTTTGCCAATGTCGCGACCGGCATGCGGGCGTTTTCGCCCAGCAAAGCCAGCAATTCGCGATCTTTTTCGGTCGGTTTCATTGTCCCTCGGCAGTCTGATAATGGACTTCGTCTATTTGCAAAATTATATACAGCAAAATGTACTTTTCGCCACTATGATCTGATTAAGTTCTCCCTACACTTATAAAAATCCTGAATGCGAACCAAGGGGATTTATATGAAGGAAATAGTGGTAATTGGTGCCGGCAAGATCGGCGGCGCGATCGCTGTGATGCTCGCTGAAACCGGCGACTACAATGTGATCGTAACGGATCGGGACCAGGTTCAGTTATCAAAGCTGGACAATCATCCGGCGATATCGGGCGTGGTTATCGACATTGCCGACAAGAAAGCGCTTGTCGATCTGCTTCGCGGCAGGTTCGCAGTTCTCTCCGCAGCGCCATTCAATCTCACAGGCAAGGTGGCAGAAGCAGCTCTTGAGGCATCGGTCCATTACCTCGATCTGACGGAAGACGTCGCCACAACCAAAAAGGTCGAGGAGTTGGCGAAGGACGCCAACGTGGCCTTCATTCCCCAGTGTGGTTTGGCGCCCGGCTTTATCTCGATTGTTGCGAACGATCTCGCCCAAAGATTCGATAGTCTGGACAGCGTCCGCATGCGCGTGGGCGCTCTGCCGCAGTATCCGTCTAACGCTCTGAACTATAATCTTACCTGGAGCACGGACGGGCTGATCAACGAGTACATCGAGCCGTGCGAAGCGATCGTGGAAGGCAAGCTGGTGACTGTTCCGGCCATGGAAGAGCGGGAAGAGTTCTCTCTCGATGGCGTCACCTATGAAGCATTCAACACCTCTGGCGGCCTCGGCACGCTCGCTAAGACGCTCGAGGGCCGCGTGCGTACGATGAACTACCGGACGATCCGGTATCCCGGCCACCAGGCTATCATCAAGGCGCTTCTGAACGATCTCAACCTGAAAAACCGTCGTGATGTGCTGAAGGATCTGTTCGAACACGCGCTTCCTGCCACGATGCAGGACGTCGTAGTGATCTTCGTTACCGTCTGCGGCTGGAAGGACAATCGCTATCTTCAGGAGACCTACGCGAACAAGGTCTACGCAAGCGTCGTCGCAGGCAAAATGATGAGCGCCATCCAGGTGACGACGGCGGCCGGCATAACAACGGTTCTTGATCTGCTTGCTTCTGGAAAGCTCCCGCAGAAAGGCTTCGTTTGTCAGGAAGAGGTCACCCTGGCCGATTTCCTCAACAATCGCTTTGGACGGGTCTACGACCCGGAGGCGCTTCGTTTGAAGCAGGCAGTTTAGTCTCAATGTCAAAATGACCAACACGCTGACATCGTTAGATATCGGCGTGTTGGTCCTGCGAGAACAGCGAAGGCAACGTCAGAAACTCATGCGCTCAATTCCGCAGCGCAGGCCTGCCCTCAAGAATAGCTCAAGAAGTTCGATCAGATGAAGGGCGGATGGTCATTCCTGTGCAGTAAATGACCAGTGCGTATGAACGATCCGCCAAGTCCCTTCTGTGCGCCGATATACTTCGGTGCAGTTCCATCGCATCTGTGCGCCCTCGCTGCCGCTATAGGAGTTAAAGCGGAACGTAAGGATAGCGGCGTCCCCGATTTCCTGCACGCTGGGTTCGACCATTTCGTATCTGGGAGCGAAGATTTTGCCGCTCTCGTAATAGGCTGTGAGTTTGTCGAGGCCATCCAGGCGCTTGCTCAGGAACGGATCGAAATAGGTGACATCGGGCGCCGATAGTTCCAGAAAGCCGGATGGATCGCCCGCACACCAACGCTGAAGTGCGGCCTGTTCGAGATGAACGATGGGGTGGGTTTCCATTATTTGATTCTTTGTGTGCAAGTTTCGTCGAGCCGGTGATTGACGCTTTCAGGCAGAATTGCAAGTACGCACAAATAGAGCCTATACCGTCGTATTTGTAAGTAAGGAGCAGGCAAGCAACATGACGCGCAAGCAAAGGCACGCCTTTTATGGAAACTGTCCGGTCGAGGCGGCGCTCGACATCATCGGCGGAAAATGGAAGGCGATCCTGATCTTCCACATTCTCGATGGGACAAAGCGTTTCGGAGAGTTTGGACGGTTGCTGCCGGGCCTGACACAGAGAATGCTTACGACGCAATTGCGCGAGCTGGAAGCGGATGGGGTTATCCTGCGTACCGTCTATCCGCAGGTGCCGCCGAAGGTGGAATACTCCATCACGCCATTCGGACGGACGCTTGAACCATTATTGCGAGAGCTGGCGGTTTGGTCGGACGTGCACGTCAAGCCGAGGTTGAAGCAGCCAGAGGCATCTTGAAGCTTCGCGCGGTGGAACAAGGTCGCCGGTGACCGCTTGCGAGAGTGCAAACAGGCATCGTCCTGTCAAGCGATACTGCCAGCACTGCGATGAAAATAGTGCTGCTAGGCAATGTCGAAGGCGAGTGGCGTCGAATTCATCCTCTTTCCTCCAGTATTTTTACCGGCCGGTCCCATTGGATGAGGACGACGCAGCCGGTGTCGCTCCAGACGGAGTGCTCGGTGCCGGGTGCGTTGACGATGTAACTGCCGCGGCCGTAATCGCCCGCTTCATCGGATTGTACGCCGTCGAGCACGAGAATGGTTTCCAGCCCCTCGTGCCGATGGCGGGGGACCGCAGCGCCGGCTTCGTATCTCAGGAGCGCCACGCCCGGCTGGTCGCCCTCAAAGGGCCGGATCCAATGGATCGTCACCTGATCGCGGAACGGGCCGAATTCCAAATCTTTCCAGCCGCCGGAGGTCAGCAGTTCGCGGGTGGCTTCAGGCATGGGCGATGCTTTCCAATATGTCGTTGACATGGGCCGTCCAGCCGACGATTGCGCCCTGGGCGCGGATCATGGCGATGGCTGCGTCCTTGAACTCCGGAAAATAGCTCTCTGTTGCCTCCTCGGCGAGCAGGCATTCGTACCCGCGGTCGTTCGCTTCACGCATGCTGGTCTGCACGCAAACTTCAGTCGTTACACCCGCGAAGACCAGCTGTTTGATACCCTTCCGCTGCAGCACTTCGCCGAGCGCGGTCGCATAGAAGGCGCCTTTGCCCGGTTTTTCGATAACCACTTCACCTTTGAGCGGGGCAAGCTCCGGCAAGATCGCAGTGCCGGGCTCGCCGGAGATGAGGATGCGGCCCATGGGGCCCTTATCGCCGATCCTAAGTGTGGGATTGCCCCGGTCGCGTTTCGCCGGCGGCAGATCGGAAAGATCGGGCCTGTGGCATTCCATCGTGTGAATGACAGGCAGCCCAGCAGAGCGGAAGCCCTGAATGAGGCGTTTGACATCGGGCACGATTCTGGCAATGCGGCTGACATCATTGCCCAGGCTTGCGCCAAAGCCGCCAGGTTCGGCAAAATCGCGTTGCATGTCGATAACGATCAGGGCGAGCCGGTCATGCTTCACCGGAAAGGCGAAAGGTTCTGCTTTGATCTCCGCCATCAGTGATGCCCCGCCATATGGGCACCGATCACCCCGATATCCGCCGAGCGCGCAGGTGTTTCGTAAACCAGCTTGCCTTCGGAAATCACCATGATGCGGTCAGACATCTCGAGCAGCTCGTCAAGGTCCTCCGAAAGCAGCAAGACGGCGGTGCCGCAGTTACGCGCCGTCATGATACGGGCCCTGATTTCGGCGACGGCCGAGAAGTCGAGCCCGAAGCAGGGGTTGGAGACGATCAGCAGGTCAACCTCGCCTGTGAGTTCGCGGGCGAGCACCGCTCGCTGCACATTGCCGCCCGATAGTGCCGCGATCGGCGAGGAGGAGGAAGCCGTCTTCACCTTGAAATCGGAAATCAGAGCTGTGGCGCGCTTCTTCATCTTGCCCTTGTTCAGCCAGATGGCGTCCCTGCCGTGCTCGTCGAGGTCAAAAGTGCGGAAGGCTAGATTTTCGCTGACCGTCATCCTCGGCGCGCAGGCATTCTGCAGCGGCTCCTCGGGGATGAAGCGGACATTGTTCTTGCGCGTCTCCGACCGCGTCGCGCGGTAGGCGTCGCCGTTGACGATAATCCGGCCGGTTTCCGTAGGGCGCTGGCCGGCGAGGATTTCCGTCAGTTCCTTCTGCCCGTTGCCGGAGATGCCGGCGATGCCGAGGATCTCGCCAGAGCGGACCACGAGATTGTCGATCTCGATGGTTTTGAGGCCGGAACGATCGGGCGCCTTGACCTGCTCGACCTTGAGGACCGGCTTGGCGCCCTCCGGGGTGGGGACGCGACTGTCGAGCTCGGCGAGCTTGACGTCACCGATCATCATCGCCGCCATATCGGCGGTTGAGATTTCACCGACCTTGCCTGTGCCGACCAGCTTGCCGCGCCGCAGGATCGAAACGGCATCGGCGAATTTCGTGACCTCGTGGAACTTATGGGAGATCATCAGCACAGTCAGTTCGCCGCGCTCCGTCATTCCACGCACCAGACCCAGCATTTCATCGGCTTCGGCTGGCGTCAGCACCGAGGTCGGTTCGTCGAGCACGAGAAGGGAGCGGCCCAGATAGAGCTGCTTGACGATCTCCAGCTTCTGTTTCTCGCCGGCTGCCAGTTCGCTCACTGGGCGGTCCAGCGGGATATTGAAGGGCATATGTTCCATGAAGGCAGCAAGATGCTTGCGCTCGCTCGCCCAGTTGATGACGGCAGGCACTTCGGCGCGGCTGATGACCAGGTTTTCGGCGCCCGTCAGTGATGGGACCAGCGTGAAGTGCTGATAGACCATGCCGAGGCCGTAGGTCGCCGCGTCCTTGGGGGAGGCGATGGCCACTTCGCGGCCATCGACGGAAAGCGAACCCGATGTCGCGTGGTAGAAGCCCATGATGCATTTGACGAGCGTCGACTTGCCGGCGCCGTTTTCGCCGAGCAGGGCATGGAAACTGCCGGCAGGCAAGTTGATCGAGACATTGTCGAGCGCGGTGAAGCCGCCGAAGCGCATCGTCATGTCGATCGTATCGATGCCGACAGCTTTGCCGGGTTGCGGGAGTGGCGTGTCGCGGATCGTGCTCATGGCAGCTGGCTCACGAGCGTTTCGGAATTGGAGACGGAGCCGAAGACGCCGCCTTGCATCTTCACCATCTTGATGGCTGCGAGGTGGTTGCCGTAATCGGTCGCGCCGCAGCAGTCTTCGAGCAGCAGGCATTCGAAGCCGCGATCGTTCGCCTCGCGCATGGTCGTGGAAACGCAGACGTCGGTGGTGATGCCGGTCAGGACGATATTCTCGATGCGCTTCTGATTGAGGATCAGCTCCAGGTCGGTGGCGCAGAAGGAGCCCTTGCCGGGCTTGTCGATAATCGTCTCGCCTTCGATCGGGTAGAGTTCCGGAATAATGTCCCAGCCGGGTTCGCCGCGTGTGAGGATGCGCCCGCATGGGCCTGGATCGCCGATGCCTGCGCCGATGCGCTGTGAACGCCAGCGCTTGTTGGAGGGCAGGTCGGCAAGATCGGGCCGATGTCCCTCGCGGGTATGGATGATGTGATAGCCCTTGGCGCGCATGGCGGCCAGAACTCGCCTGATCGGCTCGATGGGCGCCTGAACTAGCGACAGGTCATAGCCCATGTGATCGACATAGCCGCCCTTGCCGCAGAAATCGGTCTGCATGTCGATGATGATGAGGGCCGTATTGCCCGGCCGCAGGGCACCGTTATAAGGCCAGGGATAGGGATCGGCGTCGATATAATGTCCTTTGGTCTCGACCATGGCGTCCATCGTCTTCTTCTCCTATTCACCCGAGTTGCATGTTTTGCCGCAGCGGTTCGGCCGCTTCGATCCGTTCAATGCGCCGAGGCTGAACATGGCTGTTCCCTCCTTATTTCATCAGAGATAACGCGCCCGGCGCACCCGATAGCGAGCGGGTGGGCGAGGAGGTGACGATCATGATGACGAGCGTAAGCACGTAAGGCGCGGCGTAGAATAGATAATAGCCTTGGGTGACCCCGACCGATTGCAGCGCCGGTCCGAGCGCGCCGGCGCCGCCGAAGAGCAAGGCGGCAAGAAAGCAACCGATCGGGTTCCAGCGGGCGAAGATGACGAGCGCCACGGCCATTAGCCCTTGCCCGGAGGAGATGCCCTCGTTCCAGGAGCCGGGATAATAGAGTGAGAGGTAGGCGCCGCCGATCGCCGCCAACGAACCGCCGACGGCGGTGGCGAGCAGACGTACGCGATCCGGGTTGATGCCCATGGCGCGCGCCGCATCCGTGCTGTCGCCAACGACGCGCAGGATGAGGCCGACGCGGGTATTGCGGAAAGCCCACCGGAGCATGAAGGCGAGCAAGGCGCCGATAATAAAGAGCACATTGATGTTCAACGCCGCCTGAATCTGCGGCAGGCCGGACCAGAAGCCGAGCGGGATAGCCGGAAGGTGCGGTGCTGCCGGCTGGATGAAGGACTTGCCGAGGAAGAAGGCGAGGCCCAGGCCGAACTGCATCATGGCAATGCCGATCGCGATGTCGTTTACCTTCGGCCATTTGCAGATCCAGCCATGAACGAGGCCGAAAATGGCGCCGGTCGCCATCGCGACGAGCACGCCGAGCCAGGGCGAGTTGGTCATGACGGCGACTGCGTAGGCCGTCATCGCGCCGAAGACCAACGTGCCTTCCAGGCCGAGATTGATACGGCCAGAGCGTTCGGTGATCGTCTCGCCAAGGCTGACGAAGATGAAGGGGGTGGAAACGCGGATGCCGCCCGCCAGGATCGCCAGCGGCACGCCCCAGACGCCGATGCCTGTCTCTTCCATCAGAGGCTCCTTTTCCAGAGGTCGGGATTGAAGATCTTGAAGCGCCCGTAGAAGGTTTCGCAGAAGAGGATGACGATGAAGAGCGTGCCCTGCAGCACCAGTACCGTGGCATCGGGCAGGCCCATGCGGCGCTGGATGAGGCCACCCGAAGCACCGATACCGCCCAGCAAGATCGCAACGGGGATGATCGCCAGCGGATTGTGGCGGGCGAGGAAGGCGACGAGAATTCCGGTATAACCGTAACCTGCGGCAAGCGAGGCATTGGCGCTCCCCTGCACGGCTACGACCTCGATCATGCCGGCAAGCCCCGCGAAACTGCCGGCAATTGCGGTAAAGCCGGCGATCAACCTGCCGACCGGCAAACCCTGGATTTGGGCGGCACGCACGTTGCCGCCAGCAATGCGTGCCGCGAAACCAAAGCTCGTCACCTCGATGAGAACCCAGGAGAGAATGCAGGCAAAGATGCCGATGACAAGGCCCCAGTGCACATCCATGCCGGGGATGTTGCCTAGCATATAGTCATGCGGCAGCGGCTTGGTGGAGGGCTTGTTAAGGCTTGCCGGATCGCGCAGCGGCCCTTCGACGAACTGGTTCATCAGGGCGATGGCGATGTAGGAGAGCAACAGCGAGGAGATAGTCTCGTTAACGCCGCGATAGTGACGCAGGAAGCCCGCTATGCCAATCCAGATGCCGCCGACTGTCATGGCAGCGATCGCCATGAGAATAAGGGTCAGGAAGACAGGCGCCGCGCCGACGAGCGGCATGGCCGTGGCCGCAGCAGCAACGCCGCCCAGCACGACCGCTCCTTCCCCACCGATGATAACGAGGCCGAGGCGGGCGGGCAGCGCGACGCAGAGTGCCGTCAGGAGCAGGGGTGCGGCACGGCTTAAGCTGTTCTGCACCGAAAACCAGTTGCCGAAGCCGCCGGTGTACATGAGTTGGAAGAGCATGGCCGGCGATTTGCCGACTGCCGTGATGAAGACGGAGAAGAGCACGAGACCGATCAGAATGGCTCCAATGCCGATGACGATCGGCTCGGCCTGCCGCGCGATCCATTCGAGGATGGGGCGCAGCAAAGCCGGCTTGTCGGAGGCAATTGATATTGCGGGATCATTGGCCTGGACGGTCATGGCGCTTCTCTCTTCTCAGTTTACGCCGTGGACCCGACGACGCCCTCGACCAGGTAGTTCATGCTTTCGAGCTCGATCGCATCTTCCGCGTAGCTCTTGCCGGCCGCGACGACTGTGTTGCCCTTGTTGTCCTTCAGCGGTCCCTTAAAGACCGAGAAGCCGCCCTTCATCATGTCGGCATGTGCCGCTTCGAATGCCTTGCGACCGGCCTCGGAAACGCCGGGACCAAGCGCGCTCATTTTCACGAAGCCGTCTTTCAGACCGCCACGTACGAAATTGCCGAGCTTTTCGCCGGCCTGCGCCTTCTTGACGAAGTCGCTATAGACATTTCCCCAGGCCCATTCGGCGCCCGTGAGATATTTCTCAGGCGCAAGCGGGCTCTGATTGGCGTGGTAGCCGCAGACGAAGGCACCACGGCCGGCGGCCGTTTCGACGACCACTTTCGGGCTGTCGACGTGGCAGGTGACGACATCGGCACCCTGGTCGACTAGCGCGTTGGTTGCTTCGGCCTCCTTGACGGCGAGCGACCACTCGCCGGTGAAGATCACCTGGCAGATGATGGTTGGATCAACCGTGCGTGCGCCAAGCAGAAAGGCATTGATGTTCTGCAGCACCTGCGGGATCGGCTTGGCGGCGACGAAACCGATCTTCTTGCTCTTCGTCGCGTGGCCGGCGGCGATGCCGTTCAGATACTGGCCCTGGAAAATATAGCCGAAATAGGAGCCGGTATTGGCCGGGTGCTTGCCTTCCTGCCACAGGCCGCCGCAATGGCGGAATTGGATGTCGGGGTATTTCGCAGCCATGACCAGCATGTGCGGGTCGAAATAGCCGAAGGAGGTCGGGAAGAGCAGAGTCGCGCCATCAAGGTTGATCATCGATTCCATCGTCTTCTGGACGTCGACCGTTTCAGGCACGTTCTCTTCTTCGACGACGGTGATGCCAGGCAGCGCCTTGATGGCGGCCGCACCCTCGGCATGCGCCTGGTTATAGCCATAATCATCCTTCGGGCCGACATAGATGAAACCCACGGTGAGAGCGGTCTGCGCGAGTGCGCGGGAGGAGAGGAGGCCGGGTGCTGCGCCGACTACGGCAATGGCGGCAGAAGCTTGAAGGAAATGACGACGGTTCATGGAAAGGAGGTTGGTCATCGGAATTCTCCCCTAAGGCGGTTTATCGGTTCAATTGGCTACGAAAAGTGTATGCAATGGCTGTGCCAATTTTTATTCTATTGATTTTGCATATAAAATTTTTGAATCTGTAAGACTCGGTGAAAAGTGCATGCAATGTAGGTCAGATAACGGATTAAAATTTATGCATCGCCTACAAAATTGCCTTGCAATTACGTCGACCGCTCAAGAATTCTTCGGATAATTCTCGATATTCAGATTTTGATAAAAAATATCAATTGGTTACAGTTGTATTTGACTTTGCGATCCGAGCGATGCATGTGTGTGCAGTGGGTAACAAAGTAGAATTGTTTCTTGAAACAGGTCAGACGCAGAGAGCTCGTCAGAGCAGGAACGACGGTTGAACAGATGGTCCGGGCGATTGCCGACATGATCGTTACCGGGCAGATGCTGCCAGGCGACAAGCTTGATGAGGTCTCGCTAGCCGCCCGTTTCGACGTGTCGCGCACACCGGTGCGTGAGGCGCTCCGTGAACTTGGGGCGATGGGGCTTGTCGATCGGGAGCCGAACCGGAGTGCCGTCGTCACCAACGTGACCGAGACCTATCTGCATTCCATGTTCGAGGCGATGGCCGAGCTCGAAGCGATCTGCGCCAGGCTCTCGGCCGAGCGTATGACAGTCGATGAACGGCACATGCTGGAGCTGGAGCACAAGGCATCGATGAGGCTCGTTCATACCGGCGCGGAAGAGAAATATTCGGCTCACAATACCGAGTTCCACACCCGGCTTTATCGCGGTGCGCATAATGATCATATTTTTGAGATGGTAATTCAGACACGGGCGCGGCTCGCCCCCTTTCGGCGGGCACAGTTTCGTCTGCCCGGGCGCCTGGCAAAGTCCTATGAGGAGCATGGCCGGATCGTGACCGCGATCATGCGAGCGGACGGGGCTGCCGCCGCGCAGGCGGCATATTCGCATGTGGAAATTGTCAGCGATGCCAGCGCAGTGTTTGCAACAGCCGGAAGGCCAAGCGGGCTCGACGCCTAGAATTCTCCGTCTCAGATCCGAAAGACAAAAAGTCACGATGGCCGCACCATCGCAACTGTTTGCGGCATTCAAGGCGGTCATGACGAACTTGTCCAATGCCTCCAACGAATATCGGATGAATCAAGAAT
This sequence comes from Rhizobium sp. CB3090, assembly GCF_029714285.1. Taxonomy (NCBI): domain Bacteria; kingdom Pseudomonadati; phylum Pseudomonadota; class Alphaproteobacteria; order Hyphomicrobiales; family Rhizobiaceae; genus Rhizobium; species Rhizobium sp. CB3090. The sequence continues at coordinate 1,643,940 of NZ_CP121663.1, read as the reverse complement.
CTTCAGCACAAATCTTTTGCGCATGAGAGTTGCCTCTGGTGGAACGGCAGCTGCCGATAGCGTGAGTCCTTGCAATCAGACCTTGGAGAAGGAATTGCATTGCCTTTGACCAAAGCTCGCTCATCTAGCCGTTCCTCGCTCAAGCACTCGTGCCGGCGGCGCGGATATAGTTGCGCCAGCCGCCGAACTCTGTGATCTCGCGGCCCCCGGTGATGGCGTGGACCTCGCAGAGAAAACCTGTGACGCTGCTTCCGTCGTCGAGCGTGATCTTGCCCACGCCAAGCGGCGCCGGGATATTCTGAACGAAGCGCGCGAATGCCGCAGGCGGAAGCGCCCAGACTTCAATCTCCACGCCATTGCCCGTAAAGCCCGGATCGCGCACCAGCCCCGGCTTTGGCGGGATCGTGCCGGGGAGAGCAAAGAGGCGATAGCTGCCGTCCGTCCGCCCAGTTCTCAATCTATATCCCCCCGGTCGCGTCAGCTCATGGTTCAGCGGCATATCCGTCAGATGCGCGCCGACGACTACGATCGGAACAAACTCGTCGGCCAGGGGCGCCAGGCGGCTTGCCTCCGGCAGCGTGGCTTTGCGGTCTTTGCCCATCCCGGTGTTCAGCGCCCGATGCATGGCGTCAGCGAAGGGGCCCAGCGCATCGTCGGTGAAGGCAGGCCCCACCAGCATCACACCCGCCGGCAGGTGGCCGTTGGCGTCAAAGCCGGCGGGAATGGCGATCGCCGCGCAATCGAGCAGGTTGGCAAAGTTGGTATAGCGACCGAAGTGGCTGTTCTTGACGATCGGGTCCGCCTGCATCTCCTCGACGGTGTAGGTGGTGGGCGACGTCGGAAGCATCAGGAAATCCACCTTCTCCCACTCGGCCTTGGTTTTCTGCCGCAATGCTTCCAGCCTGTAGCGGCCTTCGAAGGCATCGACGGCATCGTAGGCTTTTGCTCCTTCGATGATGGCGCGCACCGTCGGGTCGAAATCGTCGGCATTCGTTTCTAGGAACTCCTTGACCGCCGCCAGCCGCTCGGCAACCCAGGGGCCGTTGTAGAGCAGTTCGGCTGCCTGCCGGAACGGAGCATAATCGAAAGGCACGATCACCGCGCCCAGCGATCGCGCCCGCTCGATTGCCGCGTCATAGAGGGCCTCCACGTCCTTGTTGCCATAGAACTCCCGTTCCGCACCGTCGAGAATGCCGATGCGCGGACGTGTCGATGGCAGGCTTGCCGGGAAGGCTTGCCGCGAGAACGGATCGCGGGCGTCATAGCCTTCCATGATCCTGCGGATGGCAATGCCGTCGCCGACCGTTGCGGCGAAGATGGTGACGACGTCGACGCTGCGGCAGGCCGGCACCACGCCGACATTGGGCACCAGCCCCGGCGTCGGCTTGATGCCGACGAGATTGTTGAAGGCGGCCGGAACGCGGCCGGAACCGGCAGTGTCCGTGCCGAGCGAAAAGCTTGCCAGACCAGCGGCGACGGCGACAGCCGAACCCGAGCTGGAGCCGCCGGAAACGTAGTTGCGGTCAAATACCGAACGCGGCGCGCCATGCGGTGAACGCGTACCGTTCAGCCCGGTCGCGAACTGATCGAGATTGGTCTTGCCGATGACGATGGCGCCGGCAGCCCGCAACCGCGCAACTGTCGTTGCATCCGCCTGAGGGTGATAGGAGAAGGCTGGGCAGGCGGCTGTTGTGGGCAGGCCCGCGACGTCGATATTGTCCTTGACTGCGAAGGGAATGCCCCAGAGCGGCAGGCTGTTCGGCTCAGGAGCGCGCGCCATCAGCTCACGTGCCGCAGCTCGCAATTCGTCCTCGGGCGTCATCGTGATAAAGATGGCCGGATCGTCCGATGCCCTGCACCTCGCGATGATCTCTTCCATTAGCTCCAGTGGCGACAGGCCAGCCGTATAGGCATGTCTCAGCGAGGCAAGATCGAGAATGGTGGGAAGCATCAAATTTCCTCCAGAATGACCAGCACATCGCCGGCTTTGACATTACGCCCAGGACCGGCGCGCAGATCACGGACGCGTCCGGCGGCATGTGCGGTTACGTTGATTTCCATTTTCATCGACTCGATGATGGCCAATGTATCGCCGGTTGCAACCGGCTGGCCTTCCGCGACGAGTATTTTCCAAACATTGCCAGGCACGGCGCTTTCGACGCCGAAGCAACCCTCCGGTATGTCGCCGCCCAGAGCCGAGCCGAACCTTTCGTCAACGGAGAAGCTATCCAGCCCAAACTCCTTCCAGCGTTGCCGTTCGACCTCGAATGCTGCCTGCTGCCCGGACTTGAAGGCGCCTATAGCGGGAGCCTCACGGGTAAGCCCGGCTTCGTAGGCGGCGTAAGAGAATTCGGCTTCCTCAATTCTGACCGGATAGCCGCCATGCGGGAAGGCGGCGCGAGCTTCGGTCAGCTCTTCATGGCTGACGGGGAAGAAGCGGATCTGGTCGAAAAAGTCGAGCAGCCACGGCTTATCTTTGGCGAAAACGGCAGTCGGCCGCCAACTGTTCCAAACCTGGATGGTACGACCGAAGAGCTGATATCCGCCCGGCCCCTCCATGCCGTAGATGCACATGTAGGCGCCGCCGATGCCGACGGCATTTTCCGGCGTCCAGGTGCGTGCAGGATTGTATTTCGTCGTCACCAGCCGGTGGCGCGGGTCGACCGGCGTTGCGACCGGCGCGCCGAGATAGACGTCGCCGAGGCCAAGCACCAGATAGCTGGCACCGAAGACGATATCGCGCACCGCCTGTTCATCCGGCAGGCCGTTGATGCGGCGGATGAACTCGATGTTGGATGGACACCAGGGCGCGTTGGGGCGCACCAGTTCCTGATATTTGCGCATGGCCAGCTCGGCATCCGGGTCGTTCCAGGACAGCGGCAGGTGCACGATGCGGCTCGGCACCTTGACCTGCTGTGCAGCAGGCAGGCTCGCCTCGATTTCGGCCAGCAGTCCCAGCAGGCGATTGCGGGTAAGCGCGGTGCCGTCATAGTGGATTTGCAGCGAGCGGATGCCGGGCGTCAGATCGATGATGCCCGGCAAGCGGGCGTCGACGATCGCCTGCATTAGCAGGTGCACTCGCAGGCGCAGTGCGATGTCGAGCGTCATCGCTCCATATTCGACCAGCAGATTGTCGTCGCCCTGGCGACGATAGACGACGGGCACGGGTCCTTCTCGGCTCTGGCCGACGATCGCCGACCCCGCTGCATCGCCGAGGCGCTGCAGCCGTGGTCCTGCAATGGGGTCTTCGGCACGTTCCGTAGGACGAAACCGGATCTTGTCGCCGGGTTTGAACTGGCCCATTTTCCATTGCTCATCGCGAGCGATGACGGCCGGGCAGACGAACCCGCCGAGGCTCGGACCGTCCGGACCGAGAATGATCGGCATGTCGCCCGTGAAGTCGATCGCGCCGATCGCATAGGCGTTATCATGCAGGTTGGAGGGATGAAGGCCGGCTTCGCCTCCGTCGCTGCGCGCCCATTTCGGCGCCGGGCCGATCAGACGGACGCCGGTGCGGGCGCTATTGAAGTGCACCTCGTATTCGGTCGAGAACAACGTTTCGATATCGTCTTCGAGAAAGAAATCCGGCGCGCCGTGCGGGCCGTAGAGGACGCCGACCTCCCAGTTGCGGGTCAGAGGAGCGGGCAAGCCTGCAGGTTCTGTCTGTTGCTGCCGGGTGCGCGCGAGCCTCAGGACATGACCGGTCTGGAGCGTGCCGGTTGCATGACCTCCGAACTGTCCCAGGCCAAAGGTCGCCCTGGAGCCGAGCATGACCGGCGCAGAAAACCCGCCGGCAACGGCGAGATAGGAGCGCTGTCCCGGCCCCTCAATCGTACCGACGGCAAGCGTCTGTCCAGCCCTGGCGTTGACGGCTTCGCCATGCGGCAGGGGCAAGCCGTCCAGGCTCATCGGCATGCGGGCGCCGGCAAGCGCAATGGTGACGTCGGAGAAAATCTTGAGCACAGGCCCGGAAACAGTGAGTTCCAGGGCCGTGGTCTCATCGGCATTGCCGACGAGCCTGTTTGCATGACGAAACGAGCGCTCGTCCATCGGGCCGCTCGGCGGCACGCCGACATGCCAGAGGCCGAGCCGGCCAGGCAATTCCTGAATGCTCGACTGCGCGCCCGGCGCCACAACTTCGATCACATCGGACACGAAAGGAAAGTCCCTGAGTGCCGTCGTCGCCACGTCGCCGCTCGCCAGCAGCTTGGAGCCTGCTATGGCCTTGAGGTATTCCAGATTGGTCTCGATGCCGGCGATGGAGCTTTCCGCCAGCGCGCTCTTCAGTTTCTCAATCGCTGTCGGTCGATCCTCGGCTGTCACGATTAGCTTGGCAAGCATCGGATCGTAGAAGGGGGTGACTTCGGTGCCCGTTTCGATCCAGCCGTCGACACGCGTGCCGGCTGGAAAGACGACTTCCGTCAGCAGACCGGCGCTGGGCCGGAAGCCGGCATGCGGCATCTCGGCGTAGAGGCGCGCTTCGATCGCCACGCCATTAGAGACGAGGGTTTCGCTGCCGGAAATGACATCCTCGCCGGCGGCTTGGCGGATCATCCATTCGACAAGATCGATGCCGTAAACGGCCTCCGTGACCGGGTGCTCAACCTGGAGGCGGGTATTGACCTCGAGGAAATAGAATTCCTCACGGGCAGGATCATAGATGAACTCCACGGTCCCGGCGGATTGATAGCGCGCGGAAGCGCCAAGTGCCACGGCTGCCGCATGCAGGCGCCTCCGTATCTCAGGCGAAAGACCGGGAGCAGGCGTCTCCTCGATCACTTTCTGGTTCCGGCGCTGCAGCGAGCAGTCGCGTTCACCGAGCGCGATCACGCGGCCGCCGCCGTCGCCGAAGATCTGAACCTCGACGTGCCGGGCCTTGGAAACGAAGCGTTCGAGATAGACACGGGCATCGCCGAAGCTTGCCTTGGCTGTGCGCTGCACACTTTCGAAGGCGACCTTAAGACTATCGGCATTCTCGCAAAGCTGCATGCCGATGCCGCCGCCGCCGGCTGTGGACTTCAGCATGACCGGATAGCCGATTTCCATGGCCGCCGCGAGCGCCGCCTCGGCAGTCTCGACGAGACCGCTGCCCGGCAGTAGCGGTACGCCGCTTGTGCGCGCCAATTCGCGGGCCGTGTGCTTGAGCCCGAAGGCGGCGATATTATCCGGCGTCGGACCGATGAAGACGATGCCTTCCTTCGCCAGCCGCTCGGCAAAGCCGATGTTTTCCGAAAGGAACCCGTAGCCGGGATGTACGGCTTCGGCGCCTGTTGCCTTGCAAGCCGCAATGACGGCGTCGATATTGAGATAGCTTTCGGAAGCCGGTGCTGGGCCGAGCCTGACGGCTTCGTCAGCCATCAGCGACGCCTTGGCAAAACGATCGGCGTCCGAATAGACGACGACGGAGGCGATGCCCATGCGCTTCAACGTTTGGATGATCCGGACTGCGATTTCGCCGCGATTGGCGATCAATACCTTCTTGAACATCTCAAGCCTCACCGTCCCAGACGAGAACGCGGACCGGCGTCGGATCGAAGCCGTTGCAGGGATTGTTGACCTGCGGGCAATTGGAAATAACGAGCAGCACGTCCATCTCGGCCTTCAGCTCGACGTAATCGCCCGGTGCGGAGATGCCGTCGACGATCGTCATTTCGCCTGTCGGCTCGATCGGCACGTTCATGAAGAAGTTGATATTGGGCACGACATCGCGCTTGCCCATGCCATGTTTTGCGACTTCGAGAACGAAATTGTCCCGGCAGGCATGGAGATATTTGGTGCCGTGGCCGAAGCGCACTGTATTGCTTTCGCAGGAGCATGCACCGGCAGACGTGTCGTGGCGTCCGCAACTGTCGGCCGTCATCGTCAACATGACGCGGCCCTCGTTCGAGATGATCCCGGTGCCTGTGGTGATGTAGGCCGCACCCTGCTCGCGCATGGTGTCCTGACTGGAATAGCGCTCGGAATGATCTTCGGCATTGTAGAACAGCGTGTCGACGGCCTGCTGGCCGTAGCTGTCTTCGATGCGCAACGTCTGACCCTTGCGGATCACCGTCGAGAACGGTGCTTCGGCGGCAATGAAGTGATCCTGCACGGTGTTTTCGAGCGTGCGGAAAGGGGCGGTCTGGATGAAGTCAGTCATGATCGTCTCTTTCCGGGTCAAAGATTGGCGGATGCGTTGTTCTCAAAGCCGCGCATGGCCTCGGCGGTGGCGGTGCGGCACAGGTCGTCGTCGGTTGCAGGCCGGGCGGCCAGTCGGGTGATCGTGACCGATTTTGGTGCGTAGACCGGGCTTGGATCGAGCGGATGCGGGCAATTGGAAAAGCCGACGATCATCTCCATCTCGGCGCGCAGCTCGACATAATCGCCCCCACGCGGCAGCTCCGACTTCCATGCGAACTTGCCGTTCGCGTCGACGCGAACGGGAGCAAAAAGCGCGAGCGCGGCGGGAATATCGCGCTTGTTCAATCCAGCCTTGGTCGCAAGTTTGATGAAATTGTCGCGGCTGTTGCGGGTGCCTTTGCCGTATTTGGCCAGATTCGAAGCGGCGGAGGAGCCGCCCATCAGGCAGTCATGAGCGCCGGAAGAATCCTCCGTGATGGAAAACATCACACGCCCCATGTCGGAGAAGATCACCCGCCCTTTCGAAAGGGCGGTGGTCCATTGCATCTTCACCGTGTCGGGCAGATTCAGCCGTTCGCTCGTGTCGGCCGCATTCCATGCGACGAGCGACACGGTCGAGAAGCCCTGTTCCTGGGCGACGCGCAGCGTCTCGCCGCGCTTGATGCGTGTCGACCAGTACCAGCCGCCCGGTATGATCTCCCGTTGGACGATCAGTGTCGCATCGATCGGCGGGGCGGGAAGTGGGCTCGGTGTCGGCAATGCCTTGGGCGCAAATTCCAGGCCCTTCCGCTGATGGTCCTCGTAGCGGGCGCGATTGGCGGCGATTTCTTCCGGCGAACGTCTGACGTGCTGCATGGCTAAATGTCTCCCGACGGTGCCAGGTCGTCCCGGCGGTGCCCCTTTGAAGCGAACGGGCCGTCCCGGTCGGGGCTGAAGATCGAGGCGGCGCCGGCGATGCGCGGCGGCCAGATGGAAATGTCCTTGGTGATCGTTGCGCCGTAGCGCTTCTTTTCTTCCGGCCGGTCGCGGCGGCGCTCGAAGGCGACAACCCTGGTAGCGAGCGTAAAGGCTTCGCGCATGTCGTGGGTCACCATGACGACGGTCATCTGCGTCTCGTGCCACAGCCGCTTCATCAGCGTGTGGATTTCGGAGCGAATGCCGGGATCGAGTGCGCCGAAAGGCTCATCGAGCAGCAGCACCTTGGGCCGCATGATGAGTGCCTGCGCCAGTGCGAGGCGTTGCTGCATGCCCCCCGATAGCTGCGCCGGATATTTGTCCTCCTCGCCGGCAAGGCCGACGTCTGCCAGGAGTTGTCGCGCCTCGTCGATCGCTTTTCGGCGCGCGGCGCCGAAAAGCTTGGCCTTGTGGCGCGAGCCGGCGAACTCCTTGCCAAGCAGCACGTTGCCGAGCGCGGTCAGGTGCGGAAAGACAGAATAGCGTTGGAAAACCACGCCACGGTCGGCGCCTGGCTCAGATGGCAGCGCCGCGCCGTCGAGAGAAATCGTGCCTCTCGTGGGTTGCTCCTGCCCCAGCAGCATGCGCAGGAAGGTCGACTTGCCACAGCCGGAGGGACCGACGAGCGCGACAAAGGCGCGGGAGGGGACCGTCAGCGACACATCCTCGAGCACGATCTGATCGTCATATTCCTTCCAGACCTTTTCTATCCTGAGCTCGCTCATGCCTGCTTCTCCAAATCGGACCAGGGAAAGACAGCGATGCGAAGGCGATCGAGAAGATAGTTCATGAGTACGGCAAGCAACGTGATCCATATGACGTAGGGAAAAATCACGTCCATCGACAGATACCGGCGGACGAGAAAGATGCGGTAGCCGAGGCCGGAATCCGAGGAGATCGCCTCAGCGGCGATCAGGAAAAGCCAGGCCGGCCCGAGCTGAAGCCTGAGGCAGGTGATCAGCCGCGGCAGGATCTGCGGCAACACGACGCGAAGAGCGATCTGCCAGGAGGAACCGCCCAACGTTTCGGCCTTGACGATCTGCTCTCGTGGCAATTCCAGCGCCTTCAGCGCCAGATCGCGGATCATCGTCGGCGCGACGCCGATCACGATAAGGGCGATCTTGGAGATCTCACCGAGGCCCATGACGATGAACAGGATCGGCAGCAGCGCGAGCGGCGGCACCATCGAAATGACGGCGACGAAGGGAGACAGCAAGGCTCTGAGATAGGGTAACATGCCGATGAGCATGCCAAGGCAAAGCGCGATTGTCGTGGATAGGCCGAGACCTGACAGGAGCCGCATGACGCTCGCCCAGGTGTCGGACCACAGCAGGTATTCTCCTGTACGCGGGTCGGCGATGAAAGCCATGCGGTTGATGGCGTCGGCAAAGCCGGCAAGATTGGGCAGCAGCTTGTCGTTGGCGTTTTCGGCAAGCCGCGTGGCCGAACCGACGGCATAGGCGACGATCAGCAGTGCAAACGGCAACAGCGTCAAGGCAAGCTGCGCGCCGGAGCTGGGCCTGGTATTGATCCAACGCATGAGAGGCTCCACGGGATGAGGGAAGGGCGGCGCCATGGCGCCGCCGGGGAGGGACTCGCTTAGAGTGAAGCGTCGGCCGCGGCCTTCATATAGGCTTCCGTGAAGCGCAGCTTGACGTTTGCGCTGTCACCTAAGACCTTGCCGTCGGGCATTTCGATCCCGATGACATCCGCCGAAGGAGCGCCATTGCCGAGCAGCCCCTTCTGGAACAGGAAACTGCGCACGAGGTCCATCGTCTTCGGCAGGCTCGGTGATGCGGTGAAGGTAACCGCGTCGGCAGGCTTGTCGAAGAGCTTGGTTGCGGCGAGCTGCGCCTCGAAGCCCTTAAGATCCGTGCCCGACGCGGCTCCCATCGCCTCGCGGGCGGATTTGCTTTCCGGCGTGTCTGCCCTCAACAACGCTGCCGTTTCATACCAGATGCCGGCCAGCGCCTTGCCGAAATTCGGATTGTCCTTGAGGACATTGCTGTTGGCGGCCATCAGGTCGATGATCTCGCCCGGCACCTGCGAGCTGTCGAAGACCTTCTTGGCGGAAGGCTCCTCAAGAATGGTTGAGACCAATGGATTCCAGGTCACCACGGCGGAGACGTCGGGCGTCTTGTAGGCCGCAACCATATCGGCGTCGGAGGTGTTGACCACCTTCACGTCGCGTTCGGTGAGCTTGACGCTGTCGAGCGCGCGGGCCAGCAAATAATGCGACACCGAATACTGAACCAGATTTACGTTCTGGCCTTTGATATCTGCCAGGCTTGCCTTGTCCTTGAGAATGACGGCGTCGTTGCCATTCGAAAAGTCACCGACGATGACGGCCGTCGTATCGACGCCGCCGGCGGCGGGGATCGAAAGGCCGTCCATGTTGGTGAGCGTCACGGCATCGAAGGCGCCGGCAGTGTACTGGTTCATCGACTCGACATAATCGTTGAACTGGGTGACCTCGATGTTGATGCCGTATTTGTCAGCCCATTTTTTGACGATGCCGTGATCGGCAGCATAGCCCCAGGGCATCCAGCCGACATAGATGGACCAGGCGACCTTAAAACTGGTTTTCGGTGCGGCGCTGGCTGCGGAGCCGAATCCGAAAATCAGCGAGACCGAAAGGGTCGTTACGGAAAGGATCTTCGAAAAAGTCTGCATAGAAATTCCCCTTTTGCTTTTTTCAAAAAGGGATCGGCAAAAACCATCGCACCGCCAATCCCTTGGCTTACGAGGTCTCCCGGGCTTTTATCCCGCCGTGCATCCGGTGGGATTTCTCCCCCAGCCGGTGGTAGCTCTCGGACCAGTCACGCCCTCAACAGACGCCGGAACCCTAGCCACCAACTCAGCAGACAAAAAGCAAGCGCCATGCCAGATCGTAACTCATTGATTTTTATCTGACTGCACGATGACTGATTGATGTTGAAATCCGTGACGGGTGCAGCTGCGCGAAAATTATGCATTTTTTGACGCTTGAAGCATCAGCTCCGTCCAGCAAGGATCACCCAAGGATCACCGCTCAAATCGCCCACCGAGCGAGGCTGAATTCATATTCGAGGTGGCAGGCCAACATTTGACCCGCGCACGCTCGCGCTCCAGATCTTGAGCGTCTCTGCCGAGTTATCTTCCGGACGTTGGTCGGCACATCTTGGCTTTGCCTTCCGCGTTCCAATAAGATGTGGCGACGGCCATTTGCGCATCCGCAAATGCGCAGCCTTCATCTCGGGCGCATAGTGATTCTCAGCTGGCGGCTGCATAATGATGAATAAATATACTTATTAGAGCAACACTCAAATTTGGTATGATCGCAAACATTACCAACATTCTTGCTTTCGTTGTAAATACCCCAAAAATAGTCAACAGATTGCTGCCGATAAGACTTGCGCGCTGCGATATTAACTGCTTCAGAAAAATAAATTGGAATCTACTTTGCAAGTAGATATGACTTCGTCTATGCGTAATATATAAATAAGCTTGAAAAGGTATATTATATATTAGCGAAGTGTGTTGTTGGGGAAGGGTGCCACTTTGATTTATAGAAAGCGATTGATTGCGGCGGTCGGAATTTCGATAGCCACCAGTTCTTTATTCAGTGGCGCTGCTTACGCTACGACATTGCAGCAGGCAATTGACAAGACAATGAAAACCAACCCGCAGATCATGGAGGCTGCTCAGAACCGGGAGGCAACCGAGTTCCAGTTGCGTCAGGCGCGGGGGCTTTATTTGCCTTCAGTCGATCTGGAGTCGGGTTATGGCCGCCGTAGACTTTCGGACGTCACATCGGGCGCCCTGACACGCAGCACGAATTATCTGAACCCGGCCGACGTCAGCCTGACGATTACGCAGACCTTGTTTGACGGCGGCGACCGCAAGGCGCAGAAGGACAAGCAGGCAGCTCGTGTCGACAGCGCATCCTTTCGCGTCCAGCAGCGCTCGGAAGCCCTGGCGCTTGAAGTAACCCAGGATTATCTCGAATATATGCTGCAGACGGAGATCGTCGCGGCGGCGGAAAAGAACGTCTCCTTCCACAAGCAGATGGTCGGCAACATCGAGGATAGCATCAAGGGCGGCGCCCTTACCGATGCCGATCGCTATCAGGGCCGCGAGCGCCTGCAAGCGGCCAATGCCCGCCTTCAGGAAGCCAAGCAGGAGCTGGATGCGACGAAGATCCGCTACCTTCAGGTCGTCGGCGAGCCGATCAGCAATGCGCAGCGCCCGGCCTCCGTTGCGCATTACCTGCCGAAGACGCTGGATGATGCTGTCTTCATCGCCCAGAAGAACAATCCGCAGATTTCCTCCGGTAAAGCTGATGTCAATGCCGCTGACGCCGATGTCCGCGGTTCGAAGTCTGCCTTCCTGCCGAAGCTGGACCTTGTCGGCAGCGCGCGCATTGGTGACGATGTCGACGGTAACAAGGGCAACACCAGCGACGTACAGGTCGGTGTCGTCGCCAAGTGGAACCTCTATCACGGCGGCATCGATACCGCCCATCAGCAGGAACTGGTCCGTCGCGCCGCCGAGCAACGTTTTGCGCTGAGCGAGACCTATCGCGAGGTCGATCAGTCCGTCCGTTCCGCCTGGAGCGAGCGTACCAATCAGGCCCAGCTTGCGCGTATTCTGGATGGGCAGGAAAAGACGAACGCCCAGCTCGTGACGTCCTATCGGGAGCAGTTCAAGGTCGGTCAGCGGTCCCTGCTCGATCTGTTGGATGCTCAGAACACCCGCTTCAACACCGAGGTTTTGGCTAAGACGGCCGACGTTGCCTCGCTCTTTGCCGAATACAAGATTCTCGCCGCGTCGGGCAGTTTGTTGTCGACGATGAAGCTGAAGCCGATCGATCAGGCAACGCCTTATGCTCGTGATCAGTTTAGCGTTTCGTCGAACACGGCTGATCCCGGCTATACGAAATATGACTCGCATCAGAAGCCTGGCCTGCCAATGGATCTGCTCGAGCCGATTCGTTAGTCGTCGCGATCCGGATTGGATAATACTCCATGTTGAACGTAGCTCCTGACGTGGCTGCGAGCGTATCGCTGCAGTCTTTTAAGTCGGCATTTAAATCGGTCGCTGCGTTTTACGGTCGCCCGAGCTCGGATACAGTGCTGTTTTCGGGCGTTCCGGACGAGGTTCTGGAAGCCATGGAGCAGGACGATGTCGAGCGGCTGTCAGAGCGCGTCGGTCTGCAGGTGCTGAAGCACAAGGAGCGTGATTGCCGGCTCGGTAATTTTGACTGTCCCGCCATCGTCACATTTGCCGGCGGCGGCGTGCTGCCGTTGCTCGAAATGACCGAAAACGGCTCCTATGTCATCGACATCGCGTCAACCGGGGCGCCGCTGCGCTTGACGCGGGATGAGCTTGCAGCGCTCAAGCCGCAGGCTGCCTTTGCCTTCACGCTCTTCTATCAGAATGCTTCGGAAGAGGCGCGCGTCGGTCATGCGATGGAGATCGAGAAGCGTCATTGGCTCGCGACGACGCTGGTGCCCTACTGGCGCACCTATGCCCGCGTCATGCTGGCGGCCCTGTTTATCAACATCATCGCACTGGCCTCGCCGCTCTTCACCATGAATGTCTATGACCGGGTGCTGCCGAACAAGGCGTTCCCGACGCTTTGGGTACTGACGGCCGGCATTTCCTTGGCTTATCTCTTCGATTTTCTGCTAAAGACGGCCCGCGCGTCGCTGATCGACTATGCCGGTCGCAAGGCCGACTTGCGTCTGTCGCAGCTAATCTTCGACAAGATCCTGAATTCGACTCTGGCATCCCGCCCGATGTCGACGGGCGAATATGCCAACCGCGTAACGCAATATGAATTCGTGCGCGAATTCTTTACCTCGAACACGATCGGCGTGCTGATCGACAGCCTTTTTGTCATCATCTTCCTGATCGTCATCTATATGATCGCCGACTGGCTGGTGGTTATTCCGGCCGTCGCCTTCGTTCTGTCTGTCGTGATCGGTCTCGTCGCCCAGGCGCAGATTGGCAAGCGCATGGCAACTGCGACGAATGAAGCATCGCGCCGCCAATCGATGCTCGTCGAGACCATTTCGACGATCGAGACGTTGAAGAGCCTTCGAGCCGAGGCGACCATGTTGCGTCGCTGGCAGGAGCTGACGAAATATTCGAGCCGCACCAGCGAAGACATCAAGCACATCTCGTCGAATGCCATCAACCTGACGATGTTGTTGCAACAGATGGTTAGCGTGTTCATCGTCGTGGCGGGCACCTATGAATTCGCCGACGGAAAAATTGCCATGGGTGCGATCGTCGCGACCGTCATGCTGGCGAGCCGTGCCGGCGCACCTTTCGGCCAGATCGCCATGACACTGGCGCGCTTCCGCCAGGCCACCATGTCGCTGCGCATTCTCGATAAGATCATGGAACAGCCTGACGACCGGCCGTCGACTGTCGGCTTCGTCAACCGGCAGATCCGCAGCGGCGGTTTCAGCTTCCAGAATGTCTCTTTTCAATATCCTGGCTCCGACCAGTCGGTCATCAACCAGTTATCCTTCACGGTTACGCCCGGCGAGAAGATCGGGATTATCGGCCGTATCGGTTCGGGCAAGACGACGATCGGCCGGCTGCTTGACGGGCTTTTCCAGCCGGCCAGCGGACGCGTGCTGATCGATGGCGTCGATATCCGCCAGTATCACATGGCCGAGGTGCGCGCCGCCGTGGCTGTCGCGGGTCAGTCGTCAGACCTGTTTTCCGGCACTGTGAAGGAAAATCTGCTGCTCGGCCGGGCCGATGCCAGCGACGAGGAACTGCTGGCCGTCTCGCGCATGACCGGTGTCGAGGAATTCGTCGCCGTTCACCCGCGCGGTTTCGACATGCCTGTCGGCGAGCGCGGCGCGAACCTTTCGAATGGTCAGAAGCAGGCATTGACCATCGCTCGCCTGCTGCTCACCCGACCGAAGATCGTCTTCCTCGATGAGCCCTCGGGAGCGATGGATCTGGCGAGCGAGCGGCACCTGATCAACAAGCTGACGAATGCCTTCGGTCCGGAAACGACCCTGATGGTGGCGACCCATCGCCACAGCATGCTGGAGCTGGTTGATCGGCTGATCGTCATCGACAAGGGCCGCATCATAGCCGATGGACCGAAGCAGGCGGTCATCGAGGCGATGCAGCGCAAGGCGGTGTCATAATGCGTGCTCATCGTCACAATATCCATGACAATCCTCCGTTTTTTGCCCGGCTGATCCTCGGTATTTGCGCCTTGATGATCGCCGCTTTTATCGCCTGGGCGGCCTTGGCCGATATCGACGAGATCGCGCGCGGCGAGGGGAAGGTGATACCGGTATCGAAGACGCAGATCGTGCAGTCGTCCGAGCCCGGCATCGTCCAGCAGATCAATGTCAATCTCGGCCAGGTTGTCCATAAGGGGGATCTTCTGGTCCAGCTCGACAATACCACGACCCAATCGACGCTCGGTGAGTCCGTGGCCAAGGCCCGCGCTCTTGGTGCCAAGGTTGAGCGCCTGGCCTTGGAGGAGGCGGGCACCTACGATGCACAATTCATCTGTCCGGCCGAGATTCTGGCCGCCGCCAAGGACGTCTGCGACAACGAGGAAAAGCTCTTCGAGGCGGATCGTGCCGCCTATCAGAACAAGCTCAATGTTCTCGACCAGCGTTTGAAGCAGCATCAGAACGAGCTGGAAGAGGCCCACGCCAACATAGACCGCCTGACGCAGAATATCGCCGGCGCCCAGAAGCAGTATGATCTGCTGAAGCCGCTCGGCGAGAAGAAGCTCGTCGCCGAAACTGAAATCCTGAAGGTCCACCGAGACCTGGTCGACCTGCAGGGCCAGCTTAAGGTCTATATCGAAAGTCTGGATCGCCTGCAGGCGGCCGTCAAGGAGGCGACGCTGCAGGTCAACGACCTCGGGCTGCAGTTGCGCCAGCAGGCATTGACCGACAAGGGGCAGGCCCTCTCGGAGCTTTCCGTCGTCGACGAGACGATCCGCGGGGCATCCGATCGGGTCAAGCATACGGATATTCGTTCCCCGGTCGACGGCATCGTCAATACGCTGGAGGTGAATACCATCGGCGCCTATGTCGACGCCGGCAAGGTCATCGCCGGAGTCGTGCCGACCGCCGACAATCTGCTGATCGAGGCGAAGATTTCACCGCGCGACGTTGCCTTCGTGCGCGTCGGCCAGCCGGCGGTCATCAAGATCTCGGCCTACGATTTCTCGATCTTCGGCGCCCTGGACGGTACCGTCGTCAACGTCTCCGCCGACAGCCTCGTCGATAAGGACAAGAACGAGACCTATTACCTCGTGCGCATCAAGACCGACAAGTCGGAGCTGGAGCGCGACGGCAAGCACTATCCGATCATCCCCGGCATGGTGGCTTCGGCCGAGATCATGACCGGCCGCAAGGCGATCCTCACCTATCTGATGAAGCCGATCAACAAGGCGCGCTCCGAAGCGCTGACGGAACGGTGAGGGCGGCTATGAGCAAAGTTGCCGGAAAGGACGAAGTCACGACGATGGCCCGCAGCGAAGCCTTGCCGTCTGTCGATGGCGACGAACTGGAGCCACGGTTCCGTGCCGTGACGGGCGGCGGCGAGCGTCGCGGTATTCGCCTCGAGCGGATCTATTGGGACGGTCTCGGACGGATGTCCGAAGCTGGCGGCATCAGCATCGGCGACCTCGTTTACCACACGGCGGCCGACATGCCGGAAACCGGCAATCTCGCCTCTTTGTTGCGCGTGCTGAGCTTCAAATGGGCGCTGAGCCGTCTGGACGCCATCGAGGATGTCGCGTCGCTGACCAATCTCAACGCAGTCCTTCAGGCGTCGCCGACGCCGGCGGTGGTGTTGACGCGGGAGCGCGGGATCAAGCTTTTCAACGATGCCTTCCTGAAGATGCTGCGCCATCGCCTGCCGCTGATTGACGACGTTCAGCAGACGGCCCGCACTCTGCGCTTTTCGATCGATACCCAGGTCGAGGAAGTACTCTCCGTCTTATCTGCCAATCGCGGCAAAACGCTGAACACCGGCTTCAAGATCGGCCTCGGTTCACAATCGCTGACGGGCCAGATCAACCTGGCGCTGGCGCCGACGCATGAGGCGCCGATGCTGATCGGTTATATTTCCGTCTATTGAAAACGTCGCCTCTTTGATTAGGCGCGGCCTTCGTCCCGGAAGGTCGTAAAGGCGAGTCCGATCAGTGGATCTCGCCTTCGCCAGGGGCCACCTTGGCGAGCGGCATTGCGGCGACAACTGCTTGCGCATGAGGATCGCGGAAGCCGTGCAGATAGCCGCGGCCGGCGACGATCGAATAGAGCGGCAGATATTCTGCTATACGCCTGTCGGGCAAAACCTCATCGCGCATATTGTCGAGGATGAGATTGTTGCCGTTGACAGAGACCGACAGGACGGCATGGTAGAAATGCCGCTGCTGGTCGAAGAGGACGACCAGTGTCATATGGTCGAGATCGACGCCTGCCTTGTAGAGGGCGGCCATCTTTAATATGGCGTAGTCTTCGCAATCGCCCTGCTGGTGCGACAGGGCCTCGCTCGGCTTCGCCCAGTAGTCGGTCACATGATAGGTATCCATGTCGCTGGCATAGCGGATGGCATGGTTGACCGTGAAATTGATCGAGTTGATCTCGTCGCGGATCGAGGCGCCGGCAGTCTTTGTCTCGGCGGCCGCGACGGCGGCCGCGGCTGCGTCGCATCCGCCGGCGCCGCAATCGAGCGCTTTGCCGGAGCGGATCTCGGCGAGCGGGCCTGCGAATTTGTCGAGCGCGGCAAGATGCTTGAAGGGAATGGCGACAGTTCCGAACACCGAGTCGCCCATCGGGGTGTTGGTCGGCTGTGCCGGATGTACCGGCTGGAGCGCTGCCGTATCGTTACCCGGAAGGCCCGCCGGCTCGGCGGCTAGGCTCTGGTGTAGCGCGGTAAGGTCGACGCCTCTTATCGCCTTCGCTGCATTCGCCGCGGCCGGCGCAAAGAGATCGATGACAGTGTCGACCAGCGGGTCCGCGACCAGGTCGACTACCGGGCGGACGGTATCACCGGTCGCCGCCAGGCAAATGGTCGATGGAGACAGACCAAAGGCAAGGGAAGTCGCAGCAAGTGCTGCAAGTATAATTTTATTTTTCTTGCGTTCCATTGGCGCTTATTTCTCCCTGGTTGAGAGAATAATGCGCGATACCTCTGAATATGGCGTTCGGAAGCGTAGGTAACCTAAGTATAAATTGAACGATCAAATAAGTATAAAATTCCACGGGGTTTGGTGGGAAACCATTAAGGATGATGTTCCCGTGCGCATCCAAATGATCTGGCATGGTGCAGGAATCGGAGACGTAACGGCAACAGCGCGCTCCCGCGCTACGCTCGACGCCGACCGGGCTGCTTCAGAACGATTGTGAGGGCTGTGCGGCAACCTTCAGCTTGCCGCCATCGATCGTATTGATCACCATTTTGCGCTCCACCATGCCGGCGGCGTTGAAGCGGAAGAGCCCGGTCGTGCCGCGGAAGCCGACCTTGTTCATCAGGTTGGCGGCGGTGATGGCTTGTGGCCCCTGGGAGCGGATAAGGCCGGAGGCGATCGCCATGGCGTCATAGCCATAGGCGCCGGAGGTTGTCAGCGGGTGATTGAAATGGCGCTGGTAGCGCTCGGCAATCAGTCCGCTGCTTTGCGTATCGTCCGTCGCGATAAATGCGCCCGACAAAGCCGACGAAGCATAAACCGATTGCAGCCACCTGTTGGTGCCTACCAGTGCTTGGCCGGGAATGGCGGCGCCGCGCACGGCACTCGCTACTGCGCCGATTTCGGACGTGCCGCCGAGAATGACCACGATTTCGGCCGATTGGATAAGCGGTCGGTTCTTGGTCAGGATATCCGCGGCTTGATCGCTTGTGTTGTAACGGCCGAGGCCCATGAACGTGTTGCCGCCGTTCCAGATGGCATTGCTCAACCTGGTGCTGTCGGATTGAGAAAAATCCGCAGGCACGAGCGCCGACACCTTCTTGTGACCTCCGGGGCTGGCAGCCTTGACGCCCTCGGTCGCGCTGTCGATTTCGTCTGAGGCGAGGTTGAAGACATCACCGCCGGTCGAGGCCATAGCACTTGCAAGATTAAGCAATGGCGGGCGCTGGGCGGGGGAAATGGCGGCGATGGCAGCGGTTTCGGCTGGCGGCAGATAGCTGACGATCAGCGCGGCATTACGGCCCTTGGCTGCGGCGACCTGCGCGGCGACTCCGGCCAGACCCGGGCCGACATCCTTTACGCGTAGCCGAATCTGATTGTTGCCGAGCTCGCCAACACCAAGCACTGCCCCGTCACGCACGTCGCGCGCCGGACCTTCATAGAGGCCTGCAGCACCCTTGCGCAGCAGCAGCGTGATCTCGGCGCCGCTTTCGCCGCCATAAGTTTCCTCGATTGCCGTGGACGGCATTTTTATGTCGTCGTTCTTGCTGTTGCTGCTTAGGCCGACACCGTTCATCTGGCATCCGGCGAGACTGGCGCAGAGGATGAGAACGGCACCGCCTGCTGGCCGCCGACGCGGTCTGCGCGGCAGCCAATTGGTCAAAAGGCGCAACGAAAGGCTGATCGCAAACGGCAAAACTCACTCCCCAATTCTCCAACGCAGGCTGCGACAGCCTATGGCGGCGCATTTGCACACAGCGGCCGGCGCAAAGTCAAGCGGTATACTTAAGGAGTTGTGTGGTTGTTGAGTTAACCATGGGTAAATATATCTGCGGTCGTGCATAACCGGCTATATCGGTGAGGTTAACGAAGTATTGCAATCATCCCGCTCTCGTAATTGATTGCCGTCAAATTACGAGACACCGGGAGTTAGACTTATGGAAGATTCGCGCATTTCGACGGTAGACCACGAAGCGGTTTCGAACGATTTCGCATCGGGCGACCGGAGCGAGGGCCTTGCAGCCGATATCAATGCGTCTCGGTCGCTGTCGTTGTCGCAGAATGCTGATGTTGCCGCGTTCGAGCTGGCACAGGCCGCCGAGCAGCAGGCGAACGGCAAGACTGCGCGCGTTGCCGCCAACGAGCCGCAAAACGCCGAAACCCGTCAGCCGATCCAAATCGTGCCGGACAATGGCAACATCGTCCATCTGCCGGCGAACACCTCGATCGACGACATCCACGTCGAGGGTCGCAACCTTGTTCTCATCCAGGCCGACGGCACGCGTATCGTCATCATCAACGGTGCACTGCATGTCCCGACCTTCCTGATCGGCGAAGTCACGCTGCCGCAGCAGGCAGTTGTCGCGGCTCTCCAGCAGCAGGGCATCAACGTCGCCGAAGGTCCCGACGGTTCGGTTCATGCCGGTAATAGCACGGATTCCGGCCACCAGTTCACGGACAGCCAGGCCGCGAATGCCCGCACACCACTCAATCTTATTGGTCTGCTCGGCCCCGGCAACATAGTCGGTAACGGCAACGGCGGCAATCTGTCTGGCACCCAGACTCGCGTTCCCTTTATCCTTCAGCAGGCGACCGAAACAGCCTCGCTGATCGAACGCGGCAGCAGCACTGGCACCTTCCTCACGACAAGCAGCACCGGCCGTTTCGGCTTCGGCGGCAATAATGCCTCGATCACCACCGTCACGCTTGTTGGCGAGGCAGAAATTACCGGTAGCGGCACTCAACAGCTATCAGGGCTGACCTCCGGCGGCGTTCCCGTTGTCGTCACCCAGAACGGCCACACGGTCACGGGCGTTGCTAATGGCGTCACGGTCTTCACGCTGGTATTCAACGCCTCGACCGGCGCGTACACCTTCACCCAGCTCGCTGCTCTCGACCATCCCCGCGGCGCCAATTCGGCCAGCGATGTGCTTGAACTGCAATTTCGATATACGGTCTCCGACACGAGCGGCCATACTGTTTCGGCTGTCGCGACCGTCGATATCAGAGACAGCGTGCCGGTTGCGGCCGTTGGCACGGCGGGTTCGGTTACCGAAGCAGCTCTGTCCGCCGGCAACGCAGCCCTGACCCACGCGACCGGCGACGCGACCGCCACTGGTTCGCTTAACATCTCCTGGGGTGCTGACGGCGGCAACACCGACAAGGGCGGCCTCGGCGACCGGTCGGTCGCCTTCACCAACGCCACAGTTTCGGCGACGGGTGAGGACAACGGCACGCTGAGCTCGCATGGTCTTGCCGTTCACACGGCGCTGCTGGCCGACGGCACACTGGTCGGTTACACCGGTGAGGCCGCTCCGACGGCAACTTCCGCATCCAACGTCGTTTTCTACGCGACGGTCTCGGATACCGACAACGGCCACTACAACTTCACGCTGGTTCAGTCGCTCGATGACGCCAAGGGTTCGGACGCCATCACGCTGACCTTCGGCTACACGGCAACCGATTCCGATGGCGATACCGCCGCGAACAGCTTCACCATCACCGTTGCCGACGACAAGCCCGTCGCTGCGACCGGCGATGCAGGCTCGGTTACCGAAGGCGCGCTGGCGGGCGGCAACGAAACCCCGCATGTCGAGACCGATGCCATCACCACCGGCTCGCTCAACATCTCCTGGGGTGCCGATAACGCCAACACCAACAACGGCGGCGCCGGCGACCGCTCGGTTGCCTTCACCGATGCCACGGTCACGGCACAGGGCCAGGACGGCGAGGCACTGAGCTCGCATGGTCTTGCCGTTCACACGGCGCTGCTGGCCGATGGCACACTGGTCGGTTACACCGGCGAGGCCGCTCCGACGGCAACCTCTGCATCCAACGTCGTTTTCTACGCCACGGTCTCGGATACCGACAACGGCCACTATAACTTCACGCTGGTTCAGTCGCTCGACGATGCCAAGGGCTCGGATGCGATCACGCTGACCTTCGGCTACACGGCAAGCGATTCCGATGGCGACACCGTCACGAACAGCTTCACCGTCACCGTCGCCGACGACAAGCCTGTCGCTTCCACTGGCGATGCAGGCTCGGTTACCGAAGGCGCGCTTCCGAGCGGCAACGAAAACCCGCATGTCGAAACCGATGCCATCACCACCGGCTCGCTCAACATCTCCTGGGGTGCCGACAACGCCAACACCGACCAGGGTGGCGCCGGCGACCGCTCGGTTGCCTTCACCGATGCCACGGTCACGACACAGGGCCAGGACGGCGAAGCACTGAGCTCGCACGGTCTTGCCGTTCACACGGCGCTGCTGGCCGATGGCACACTGGTCGGTTACACCGGCGATGCCGCTCCGACGGCAACCTCCGCATCCAATGTCGTTTTCTACGCCACGGTCTCTGACACCGATAACGGCCACTATAACTTCACCCTGGTGCAGTCGCTCGACGACGCCAAGGGCTCGGACGCGATCACGCTGACCTTCGGCTACACGGCAACCGATTCCGATGGCGATACCGCCACAAACAGCTTCACCATCACCGTTGCCGACGACAAGCCCGTCGCTGCGACCGGCGATGCAGGCTCGGTTACCGAAGGCGCTCTGGCGAGCGGTAACGAGAACCCGCATGTCGAGACCGATGCCATCACCACCGGCTCGCTCAACATCTCCTGGGGTGCCGACAACGCCAACACCGACCAGGGTGGCGCCGGCGACCGCTCGGTTGCCTTCACCGATGCCACGGTCACGGCACAGGGCCAGGACGGCGAGGCACTGAGCTCGCATGGTCTTGCCGTTCACACGGCGCTGCTGGCCGATGGCACACTGGTCGGTTACACCGGCGAGGCCGCTCCAACGGCCTTGACGAATGGCGAGGGCGGGGTCGGCTCTAACATCGTCTTCTACGCAACAGTCTCGGATACCGACAACGGCCACTATAACTTCACGCTGGTTCAGTCGCTCGACGATGCCAAGGGTTCGGATGCGATCACGCTGACCTTCGGCTATACGGCAACCGATTCCGATGGCGACACCGCCACGAACAGCTTCACCATCACCGTTGCCGACGACAAGCCTGTCGCTGCGACCGGCGATGCAGGCTCGGCTACCGAAGGCGCTCTGGCGAGCGGTAACGAGAACCCGCATGTCGAAACCGATGCCATCACCACCGGCTCGCTCAACATCTCCTGGGGTGCTG
Source organism: Rhizobium sp. CB3090 (assembly GCF_029714285.1). Classification (NCBI taxonomy): domain Bacteria; kingdom Pseudomonadati; phylum Pseudomonadota; class Alphaproteobacteria; order Hyphomicrobiales; family Rhizobiaceae; genus Rhizobium; species Rhizobium sp. CB3090. Next base: position 1,621,820 of record NZ_CP121663.1, on the reverse strand, counting down.
ACGGCGGCAACACCGACAAGGGCGGCCTCGGCGACCGGTCGGTCGCCTTCACCAACGCCACAGTTTCGGCGACGGGTGAGGACAACGGCACGCTGAGCTCGCATGGTCTTGCCGTTCACACGGCGCTGCTGGCCGACGGCACACTGGTCGGTTACACCGGTGAGGCCGCTCCGACGGCAACTTCCGCATCCAACGTCGTTTTCTACGCGACGGTCTCGGATACCGACAACGGCCACTACAACTTCACGCTGGTTCAGTCGCTCGATGACGCCAAGGGTTCGGACGCCATCACGCTGACCTTCGGCTACACGGCAACCGATTCCGATGGCGATACCGCCGCGAACAGCTTCACCATCACCGTTGCCGACGACAAGCCCGTCGCTGCGACCGGCGATGCAGGCTCGGTTACCGAAGGCGCGCTGGCGGGCGGCAACGAAACCCCGCATGTCGAGACCGATGCCATCACCACCGGCTCGCTCAACATCTCCTGGGGTGCCGATAACGCCAACACCAACAACGGCGGCGCCGGCGACCGCTCGGTTGCCTTCACCGATGCCACGGTCACGGCACAGGGCCAGGACGGCGAGGCACTGAGCTCGCATGGTCTTGCCGTTCACACGGCGCTGCTGGCCGATGGCACACTGGTCGGTTACACCGGCGATGCCGCTCCGACGGCAACCTCCGCATCCAATGTCGTTTTCTACGCCACGGTCTCTGACACCGATAACGGCCACTACAACTTCACGCTGGTTCAGTCGCTCGACGACGCCAAGGGCTCGGACGCGATCACGCTGACCTTCGGCTACACGGCAACCGATTCCGATGGCGATACCGCCACAAACAGCTTCACCATCACCGTTGCCGACGACAAGCCCGTCGCTGCGACCGGCGATGCAGGCTCGGTTACCGAAGGCGCTCTGGCGAGCGGTAACGAGAACCCGCATGTCGAGACCGATGCCATCACCACCGGCTCGCTCAACATCTCCTGGGGTGCCGACAACGCCAACACCGACCAGGGTGGCGCCGGCGACCGCTCGGTTGCCTTCACCGATGCCACGGTCACGGCACAGGGCCAGGACGGCGAGGCACTGAGCTCGCATGGTCTGGCCGTTCACACGGCGATTTTGGCCGATGGCACACTGGTCGGTTACACCGGCGAGACTGCTCCAACGGCCTTGACGAATGGCGAGGGCGGGGTCGGCTCTAACATCGTCTTCTACGCAACAGTCTCGGATACCGACAACGGCCACTATAACTTCACGCTGGTGCAGTCGCTCGATGATGCCAAGGGTTCGGATGCGATCACGCTGACCTTCGGCTACACGGCAACCGATTCCGATGGCGATACCGCCACGAACAGCTTCACCATCACCGTTGCCGACGACAAGCCTGTCGCTCACACGGTTGACAACACTGCCTCGCCGCTGAATGACGATGCGCAGATCGGCGGAAACCCGGATGCCAACGACGCCAACGCGCATAGTGTCTCGGGCGCTGCCGGCGCCCTGTTCAGCGCTGGCAGCGACGGTTCTGCAAGCGTCTCGATCGATCAGTCCAGCCTTCCGGCTCTGAAGACGATCTATGTCGACACCAACGGATTCGCGCAGCAGGAAGACGTTACCTGGGGCAAGCCGACGATTTCTGGCGGTGCGACGACCTGGGTTGCTTCCAGCGCCAATCACGAGACCGTCGCCACACTGACCATCAATGCCGATGGCTCCTACACCTTCAGCACCACTGCGCCGCTCGTCCACCCGACCTCCGGCACGACGGAAGAAAGCTTGCCGCTGACCTTCACCTTCACGGTGACCGATGGTGACAACGATGCGTCGACGGGGTCGCTGACCTTGCATGTTACGGATGACGTGCCGCTGGCAAACACTGTCACCGTGAACAGCGTGACGCTGAACGACGACGCCCTGAAGGGCGGAAATCCCGATACGGTCGGCGTAACCGATATCGACACGGTCACTGGCGCGAGCGGCACGCTCTTTTCGGGCGGCGCTGATGGCGTCCATCAGGTGACGCTCGGAGCGACGACGGATTTCAGCGCCATCTATACCGGCAAGGACGGCTTTGCCCATGTCGAGTCAGTCGTTTGGGGCAGCCCGACGACGGCCGCAGGCGGCGAGACGATCTGGATCGCGACGGGCAAAGATAGCGGCCAGACGGTCGCGACGCTGACAATCGGCGCCGACGGTTCCTACAGCTTCACGCTCAGTGCGCCGGTCGCTCACGCGGCAAGCCCGACCGCAGAAAATACGCAGGATCTGACCTTCAACTTCACCGTCGCCGATGGTGACAGCGATCCGGCCAGCGGCTCTCTGACGGTCACCATCAAGGACGATGCACCAATCGCCTATAAGGTCGATGCCACCTCGACGCCGCTCAACGACGATGCGCAGGTACATGGCAATCTGGATGGCGCCGCAGACGCGAAGACGATCAATGGCGACGCAGGGGCTCTGTTCTCCGCCGGTGCCGATGGCGTCAAGGGCGTGTCGATGGACAGCCTGCCGACGCTGAAGGCGATCTACCTCGACAGCCACGGCATCGGCCATCAGGAAACCGTGTCCTGGACGTCGTCTGCGGCGAACGGTGTGACGACCTGGACGGCAATCGGTGCCTCCAGCCATGCCACCGTTGCGGTTCTGACGATCAATTCGGACGGTTCCTACAGCTTCACCGCGGATGCGCCGCTTGTACATTCGACGTCGTCGACGACCGAGGACAGCCTGACGCTGAATTTCGGCTTCACGGTCACCGATGGCGACGGTGATACAGCGAACGGCTCGCTGGCGATTGCCATCACGGACGACGTCCCGGTTGCTTCCGGCACGACCGTTGCAGTCAGGGCCGACGAGGGCGACATTTACAATCTCCTGTCGCATGGCAACAGCGCGCTCGATGGCACGCATGACGGATCGTCCTCGCAGCCCGCACTGTTCGGTTTCGGCTTTGCGGCCACGGTATCCGGTTCCGTTGCGTCCACCGTTTCCTTCGGTGCCGATGGCGCAGCGGTCGGCGGCGGCTTCAGCTTCACCGCCAATGCGGCGTCGACGCTTACCGCTCTGCATCTGACTTCGGGTGGCGAAGCGCTCTCCTATGCCGTGGTCAACAACGTGATCATCGGCTATGTCGATAATGACCACCATAGCGGCTACAACCCGGTCTTCGACCGCCCGGTCCTGTCATTGTCGCTGTCTGGCAACGGCAGCTTCACCTTCCAGCAGTACGATCAGCTCGACAACGTCGCTGGTCCCGGCAACGACCTGCGCTCAGGCAATAGCTCGATCTCGGCCATCGACTTCGGTTCCGTCATCCAGGCGACTGACGGCGACGGCGACAGCGTGACACTGACCGGCGCTTTGAAAGTCACGATCGTCGACGATGCGCCGAAGGTCGATCTTGCCCTCACTGGCTCGATCACGATCGACGAGAGCGGCAGCGGCGACAACGACGTCAACGCAAGCAATGCGGTCAAGAGCCTGTTTGCGGGCATCACTGGCGGCAATGATCCCGATATGTCAACCGTCTACGCTCAGCACAACGTCGTCTCGCCGTCGGTCTCGATGGGCGCCGACGATGCGTCGGGTACGACGAGCAGCCTGACGCTTCATATCGACAATGCCGACTCCGGCCTGACGACGACGGCTGGTCAGGCGATCACGCTCTCGCAGCTCGCCAACGGCACGGTTGTCGGCAAGATCGCCGACGGCGAGATCGCCTTTGCGATCCGCCTCGACAACAGCGGCAAGGTCAGCATCGCCCAGTACATGTCGCTCGCCAACCCGAACATGTCGAAGTCGGACGGCGATACGGTCGATCTCACCGGCAAGCTCTCGGCGGTGCTGAGCGCGACCGATAGCGACGGCGACACCGTCGCCAAGTCCGTTTCCATCGGCAGCAGCATTCGCTTCGATGATGACGGCCCGTCGATCGGCGGTGCCGTATCGACGAAGACACTTGCCGAGCATGACCTTCTGACGAATTCGGGTTCGCTGTCGCCCTCAGGCATCAGCACTGGTGCGGTTGCCCTCAATTTCGCCTTCGGCGCCGACGGCCCGGCCGCCCATGCTGTCACCTTCGTACCGCGTTCGAACGGCAGCTATTTCACCGCAAGCTACGGCAACAATCAGACGCTTGATGCGACTAAGCTCAGCTCTGGCGGCCACGCGCTGTCCTATTCGCTCAGCGGTGACGGCATGACGCTCATCGCCTACACCGGCAGCAATGCCGCCGACCAGTCGGGCTGGGTCTTCAAAGTTGTCCTGTCTCAGGACAGCGGCCACGCCAGCGGCGCCTACAACTTCACGCTTTACAAATCGCTCGACGACGTCAACGGTCAAACCAATCTCTCGGATATCAAGCTGACCTTCCAGGTTGCCGGGCATGATGGCGATGGCGACACCACGAGCGGCACGCAGAGCTTCTCGGTCGATGTCACCGACGATGTGCCGACGTTGGTTGATCATGCCTCGGTTTCCGCGACCGTCTCGGAAACGGCGATCAATGCCCCCGTGGTGACGACGGGATCTTACACCGTCGATTTCGACACGGTGAACCCTTCGGCCGCCAAGCTGACGGTTACCGAAGGCAGCGTCAGCGGCGGTGAGGTAGGCTCGTCGTCTAAGGGTGGTGAGATCGTGCTCGTGTCCAACACGGGAACGACCTTTGTCGTGACACAGATGGATATCGGTGTGTTTGACCACAAAGGCCCGTCGTCCAAGACGGTCACGATCATCGGCACCGATGCGCAAGGCCATACGTATTCGGTGACGACTACCGGTACGACCTTCTCTGCTGCCGGCACCGCCCTCGAAGGCAAACAACTGACGTCGCTCGAGATCGATCCGCATGACAACTCGCTGACAGTCACGGTCGACAACATCCATGTCACCGACACGACGACAACACCCACAAATGATCCTGCTGAGACAACACTGGATCTGACCTCGCTCGTCCACGCCAGCGCCGACAGCCCGTTGACTTGGTCGGCGAACACGGTCGCCGCTGGAACGTCTTCCGGTAACCTGACGGGCGGTACCGAGTTGACCTACAACGGCGCGGCCATCACGCTTGCCAGCACGGATGGGCACACGATCACCGGCTCGGCAGGAGGCGTTACGGTCTTTACCTTGACTGTCGACCCCACCAGCGGTCACGCCACATTCGATCTTTATCATCCGATCGACGGCGGCAACGCCCTGTCGCTCGACTTCTCGAACCTTGTGACGGCGACCGATTTCGACGGCGATTCCATAACCCTCGGCAACGGCGCCCTCACCATTGTCGTCCAGTCGGCTACGGACAACCTTCCCGCAATCTCTTCGACGGATCTGGTGGCAAGCGTCAGCGAAAGCGGCTTGTCGGGTGGTACGGGGTCGGCCGGCGTCGACAACGTCCATACGGGCAGCATCGCAATTTCCGCAGGCGATGCGCCTTCGACCGTGACGATCGATGGCCATATGTTCAACGTCGGCGCCACAATCGCCAATGGCGATACCAATGCCACCATTCAGGGTGCCTACGGAACGCTGCACATTCTCAGCGTCACCACGACGGCCATCAACTATACCTATACGCTGATCAGCACCACGAGCGGGACGGGCAACCATGATGCCTTCTCCGTCACGGTCAGCGACGCGCCGATTGACGGTGAAAGCCAGACTGCAACCCTGACCTTCAACATCACAGATGACAAGCCGATTGCACACACCGCTTGGCTCGGATCGATGCATGAGAACGACGGCAGCGCGACCTTCGCACTGGCTTCCGGAACCATCGCCTTCGGCGCCGACGGAGCGGCCCAGAGCGGGCCGATCCATGTCGACAGCGTCAGCGCCAACGGAGATCTCGCCGGGTCGACGCTGAGCACCTCCATGGTCACGATCGACGCCGGTCACGTGACCGTCACCCCGGGCAGCGCACTCGATGCCCTGGCGCTCGGCCACTCCTCGATACTTTCGATCGGTTACACGGTCACCGACGGCGACGGCAGCAAAACCAGCGGCACCTTCACCATCAGGGTCGACGGCGTCAACCACGCGCCGACCACGGCGGACGGAAGCATCTCCACCGCTGAAAATACGGATTATCAATTCAAGTCGACGGACTTCGCCTTCAGCGACAGTGTCGACGGCAACGCACTGGAATACGTCACCATCACCAGCCTGCCGGCCGAGGGCACGCTTTACCTCGGCACGACTGCAGTCGCGGTCGGTCAAAACATCGCCGCCAACGAGCTTACATCGCTCCACTTCACGCCCTCGTCGGGCTTCGCCGGCGCGACCGAAACCGCGAACTTCGGCTTCACGGTGCAGGATAATGGCGGCACGGCCAACGGCGGCGCCGATACGTCGACCGCTCATACGATGACAGTTACCGTGACGGCCGTTGACGATGGCAGGGCTACGGTCTCGATTGCCGATCAGACGACACATACAGGTAACGCGGTCGTCGCGGGCGACACGCTGAACGCGGCGATCGCGACCGACGACCCGGATCACGGGCAGTCCGGTCTGACCTATTCGTGGAGCTGGGCGGACGATCAGTCCCAAACGGTTCTCGGCACCGGATCGTCCTACACCGTGACGGGCACCGATGTCGGGCATTCGTTGGTCTTGACCGTGAGCTATAGCGATGGCCAAGGCTTCAGCGATGTCGCGACGCAGACGACATCCGCTGTCATCGCCCCGACGGTCTTCGCTCCGACAGTCGATGCAACGCCACTCTCGGAGGCCAATCTTTCGGGCGGCTCCAACCCGCAGCCTTCTGAACTGACAGCTACGGGCAGCATTGCCCTGGGCAACCTGGATAATCCGCATATCACCAGCGTCGCGGGCGCCGACGGCACGCCGATAGGCGTCGATCAAATTGCCCCGGACAGCCAGACGACGACTATCCACGGTTCCTACGGCGATCTCCTAATCGATGCGAACGGTGCATATAGCTACACGCTGACTCATGCGGGCTTGAACCCATCAGAAGATACGGATCAGTTCACCTATACGGTGACGGATATGAACGGTAAAACGGCTCAGGAGACCCTGACGTTCAATATCGCCGACGACGCGCCGACGCTGACTGGTGCCGGGAATCCCGTAACCCTCTCCGACGATGGTGTGGTGACGACCGGTTCCGCAACGATAACGAAGGACCTGACCTCGCTCGTTAACTCTGGTGCCGACAGCCCATTGACCTGGTCGGCTAACACCGTTGCAGCCGGCTCTTCCGACACCCTGACAGGCGGCACTGCGTTGACCTACAACGGTGCGATCATCACCCTCGACAGCACGGATGGGCATACGATCACCGGTTCGGCAGGCGGCGTCGCGGTCTTCACGCTGACAGTCGACACCAGCGGCCATGCTACGTTTGTGCTGAACCAGACGTTCGATGGTGCCAAGGATCAGACGCTCGACTTCTCGCAATATGTGAAGGCGACGGACGCCGATGGTGACTCAGTGACCTTGGGCACAGGTGCGTTCACCGTCGAAGTCGATCACGTCAACCACGCGGCTGTGTTTGGCGGCACCGAAACCGGCATTGTCACCGAAGACAACGGCGCGGTCGGCGGCTATCTGCAGGCAAGCGGCACGTTGACGATCAACGATGCTGATAGAGGTGAAAGCAATTTCCGGCCAACGACTATAGCGCCTGACGGCACGCATCTTGGTACGCTGACGATCGATGCGGACGGCAACTGGAGCTATAAGGTCGATAACAGCCTATCGGCTGTGCAGAGCCTGGGTGCAAATCAGAGCAAAACCGACACGTTCACGGTTTCCTCTGTTGACGGAACGACCCATGACATCGTGGTGACGATCAACGGCACGAACGATCCAGCGGTGATCAGTGGCGACGTTGCCAAGAGCGTGACGGAAGCCGGTGGTGTCAACAACGGGACGGTTGGAGTACCGACGGCGAACGGCACACTTTCCGCGACGGATGTCGACAGCGACCCTTCGTTTACCGCGCAAAGCAACGTGACGACGAGCTACGGTCACTTCACGATCGGCGCTGACGGGCAGTGGAACTACACGCTCGACAACAGCAATGCGTCCGTACAGGCGCTCAATAGCACCGGCGCCAACACGACGCTGCACGACCTGATCACCGTAACCACGGCGGACGGTACGCAGCAGCAGATCGACATCACGATCAACGGTGCGAACGACGCTGCTGTGATCAGCGGTGACGTTGCCAAGAGCGTGACGGAAGCCGGCGGTATCAACAACGGGACGGCTGGAGTACCGACGGCGAACGGCGCACTTTCGGCGACGGACGTCGACAGCGATCATTCGTTTACAGCACAAAGCAATGTGGCGACGAGCTACGGTCACTTCACGATCGGCGCTGACGGGCAGTGGAGCTATACCCTCGACAACAGCAATAATGCTGTGCAGGCACTCAACAGCACCGGCAGCAACACGACGCTGCACGACCTGATCACGGTAACCACGGCGGACGGCACGCAGCAGCAGATCGATATCACGATCAACGGTACGGACGATGCCCCAGTGCTGAGCAGCACTGCTGCGACTGCGTCCTATACCGCGGGAGCCGCCGCGATGGTGCTTTCGAGCACGACGACCGTGGCGGACGTCGACAATACGACACTGGCCTCAGCCAAGGTTTCCATCTCGAGCGGCTTTGCGAGCGGCGATGTATTGTCGGCGACGCTGACGGGGACGTCGATTACGGCAGGCTACAACGCCGCAACCGGTGTATTGACGCTGACCGGGAACGATACGCTGGCGCATTACCAGGCTGTCCTGGATAGCGTGACGTTCTCGTCGATCAGTTCCAGCGCAGCGACCCGGACGATCAGTTGGTCCGTCAACGATGGGGCGGTAGATAGCAGTGTAACCACAACGACGCTCACTGTCGCCGCGCAGCAAGATGTGGCGCCGGTATTGGATCTGGATACTGGGACCAGCGGAAACGATGCATCAATCAGTTACGCAAGGAAGAGCACCGTTAATCTGGTACCGCACGCTCTTGTCACGGACGCTGACTCGTCGAATTTCAACGGCGGAACACTTTCCGTTGTTTCGTCGGGTGCCTCAGACAAGTTGACCATCGGGGGTTCAAGCTCCGGCAATGTGACTTATGGCGGGATGACTATTGGTACTTTCTCATCCACTGGTCCAACACTGACGGTTAGTTTCAACGCAAATGCTACGCCGGCTGCGGTAACGGCGTTGCTAAAGGACATTCAATTCAGTGAGGCGGCGAATTCGGGAGGCAACAGGACTGTTACTTTCAGCCTGAGTGACGGGGATGGCGGATCGTCTACCGCGACCGAGAGTGTGATCTATACAACTTCCGCGCCCGCTGGGGTCGCCGGCGAGGCCATTAACCTCGCGCTCTCAGATCCATCGCATCACGTTGGCGCGGTCACGTTGAGCATTGCTGGAATGCCGGCCGGTTGGACGCTTAGCGAAGGCACGCATAATGCCGATGGCACCTGGTCTGTGGTGACGAACGATCCGTCGTCATTGACGGTCACGTCGCCAGATGGCGTCACCGGCGCAGTGGTTCTTCAGGTCACCGAGACCTGGACCAACGCGGATGGTTCGACGGGCATGGCCACCATGTCCGACAACGTCGAAGCCTATGCCAAGGGTTCGCCGATTTTCGCATGGTCGGGCGACGATACGCTGACCGCGTCGAGCGGCAACGACACGCTGGTCTTCGCAAACACTATCGGCACCGATGTCGTGCACAACTTCGATACGGCGCATGACAAGATCGATCTGATTGGCTTTGCGGGCTTCAATAGCTTCGCGGACGTTCAGGCCCATCTGTCGACCGACGCATCGGGCAATGCCGTCATCACCCTCGGCGATGGCGAGACCATCACCCTGGCGGGCGTCAGCGCCGCGTCTCTTACGGCGAACGACTTCCTGTTCAACGAGGCGGTGGTGACGCACAATACCGGCGACATGGTGCTTAGCGACGGTGCGCTGATGCCGTTCAGCGGCACGCTCGACAACACCGGCAGCATCCACATCACCTCGACCGGCAGCGAGACGACCTTCGAAATCGTGCAGCACGGTCTCAGCCTAACCGGAGGCGGCACGGTGACGCTGTCCGACGATGCGCACAACGTCATCTTCGGTAGCGGCGACGATGTCACGCTGACCAACGTTGACAACACCATCTCCGGTGCCGGCCAGCTCGGCGACGGTCACCTGACGCTGGTCAACGAGGGCACGATTATTGCTGACGGCAGCCACGCACTCGTCATCGACACCGGTGTCAACGCGGTGAGCAACACCGGCACGCTGGAGGCGACCGGCACCGGCGGCCTCGACATACACAGCAGCGTCGTCAACGACGGCCTATTGTGGGCGAACGGCGGCAATATTAATATCGAGGGCAATGTCAGCGGCAGCGGCACGGCGCTGTTGTCGGGTCATGCCAGCCTCGAAATCGGCGGTTCGTTCGGCGAGGCGATCACGCTGAGCACGGACGCTCAGGCCACCATCACCATCGACCACGCGGCGGCCTTCACCGGCACGATCGCCGGCCTCGACGGCAATGATGCGCTGCGGTTCGGCGATATCTCTGCCGCAACGGCCAGCCTCTCTTATACAGAAAACGCGGCCGGAACCGGCGGCGTGCTGACCGTCACCGACGGCACCCACACCGCCAGCATCGGTCTCACCGGCGACTACTCGGCCAGCGACTTCTCGCTCGGCCACGACGGTGACTATGCCGAGATCGATTTCAGCGGGCTCGGCCATCTCTACGGCACCGACGGCAGCGACACGCTGACGAGCGGCGGCGGTTACACCATGACTGGCGGCGCCGGCGCGGATACCTTCGTGCTCGACGCTCAGGCCTTGCACAATCTCAACATGGCCGATGTCATCACCGACTTCAGCCCGAAGGGAGACGGCGACAAGTTGGATGTCTCGAACCTGCTCAACGCGCTGGTCGGCGAACATCCAGGGATGACCGAGGAGAGTGCTGTCGCGTCGATGACGGCGGCGGTCGATACCGCAACCAACTCGACGAAGATCAGCATCAATACTGGCTCGGAAACTCATGTGGTCGCCACGCTGCAGAACTACACGCCGGCAGGCCACGATGCCGTCCACGTGCTGTTCAACAACCACGAAGAGCAGCTTGCAACCCATACGCAGACCGCCGGCGCCTGACGCCTTTTCGTCGGTACCTGAATCTCGAAGCGGCGCGTCTCGGACGCGCCGCTTTTTATTGAAATGGATACCGCCGTTGCGCGGGGATGCCCCTGGATATTCGATTAGCCCCATTGCACACCGATTTCCCGCTGAGATCATTTGTGCACGCAGTATGGCTTTGCTTTCCGCGTCTGGTGAGCGCGAGAATCTGCTTTTCGAGCGGGGCATCAATGTCCGTTCCAGACAGTGCATGACAATCCGAATGTCTTGACCCGCGACATCGGCACCTCGGCACTGGCGCAGGGCTGCACCGGGCAACTGACGACGGTTCAAGTGGAACGATTCGACAGCAACCTGCCGGAAATCCGGGCCTTCGATCCGCCGATGTAATCGCTGTCGCGGCGCAACAGATTTGTCACAGGCCAGTTTTTGCCGGAACACTCTGACTCGCGATCGCCGCCGTCAATTCCGTTCTCTCGCTGATATGCCTGCGCATATAGGCCTGTGGGCTGCTGCCCATCTCGGTGCGGAAAGCAAAAACAAAAGCGGACGTCGAGCCATAGCCAAGCTCCATGGCGACCTGTGTTACGCCGAGACCCCCACCCAAGAGCTCGATCGAGCGGAAGAGCCGCAGGCGCCGGCGCCATGACCGCAGGCTCATGCCGAGCTCCGTGTTGAAACGACGCGCCAATGTTCGAGGCGAAATGTTCAGATCTTGTCCCCATTCCTCCGGCCCCCGGTTATCGGTCGGGTCGAGATAAAGCGCCTCACACAAAGCGGTGAGGGTAGAGCTCCGCGGCCAGGGCAACGCTGAGGGCAGGGGTTGAACCCGCACGAGCTGATCAAGGATCAGGGCGGTAACGCGGCCGGAATAGCCATCCCTGTCTGATTGAGCCTCCAGACCGGTGGCCTCGACGATCAGGGCCCGCAGCAGCGGCGACATCATGAAAATCGTCGGAACCTTCGGAAGGTTTGCGCCGGCTTCATCGGCAATCCAGAGGCTGCGGAAGACTGCACCAAGAAGCGAACCTACGCGGTGCACGATCCCGGTCGGCAGCCATACGGCCTGATCCGGCGTAATCACGAAGGATTCCTTTTCGGTATAGACGGTCAGCACCCCGGAGATGGCATAGACCAGTTGATGCCAGGTATGGGAGTGATCCGGGAAGTAATGGCGGGGCGGAATCGACTGCGCCCGTACCGTTATCGGCTGAGGCGGCCGAAGCCCGGACGGCGCTGTGATCGGATGCCAGATCATACTCACCTTTCTTTTGGCAGATATTCTACATCATTTGTCAGTCCATTGAAATACAGCCAACTGAAATTGCGCTAACTTACCTCGCATTTGATGCCTAAATGCATCTTTCGACCGACGCGGGAAAGCTCGCGCCGGACGTATATCCTCATGCCTTGTGAAGCAGAATGTCAGAATTTACCGCAAGCAAAGTGATTGAATCCTCATCGCATTACGACGCCGCGCGCGGAAACCTCGCGAGGCTCACGATCGCGCAGGCGCTCGGTGGCGCGAATTCTGCGGTGGTCTATTCCACCGGAGCGATCGCTGGAAACACGCTGGCGCCCACCCCAGCACTCGCCACCATGCCGATCTCGATGTTCGTGGTCGGCATGGCGCTCTCGACGCTGCCCGCCGGCGCCATCGCGCAAAGCTATGGCCGCCGTACCGCATTTCTCGTGGGAACAGGGTCCGGCGTGCTTGTCGGTTTGCTGGCGGCGCTCGCGGTTGTGATCGGCTCTTTCTGGCTTTACTGCGCCGCCATGGTTTTCGGCGGCGCCTATGCGGCGGTGGTTCTCTCCTTCCGCTTTGCGGCCGCGGACTGTGTGCCCGCCGAACGGCGGCCGCGCGCCTTGTCTCTGGTGATGGCAGGCGGGGTCTTCGCGGGCGTGATCGGCCCGCAACTTGTCAATAACACCATGTATTTGTCGATGCCCTATATGTTTGCGGCGAGCTACCTCGCCCAGGCGGGAGTAGCTGCGCTCTCGGCACTGCTACTGATCGGTGTTCGCCTTCCCAAGCCCACGAAGAAGGAGGTGTCAGGCGGCCGTCCTCTCGGGGTGATCGCCCGCCAGCCCCGGTTCATAACGGCTGTGATTTGCGGTGTCGTTTCCTATCTGCTCATGAACTTCCTCATGACCGCCGCACCTCTCGCGATGAAGCTCTGCGGCCTGAGCCAAGAGTCCTCCAACCTCGCTATTCAGTGGCATGTGATCGCGATGTATGGGCCAAGCTTCGTCACCGGGCGGCTGATCACGCGCTTCGGTGCGCCGCGCGTCGTGATGGCCGGCCTCGTGCTGACGGGCATTTCGGCCAGTGTCGGACTGGCGGGTGTCGATGTGGCGCATTTCTGGATCACCCTCATCGTGCTCGGAGTTGGCTGGAATTTTGGGTTTGTCGGTGCATCGGCGTTGGTGCTCGAATGCCACCGACCCGAGGAAAAGGCAGGGGTTCAGGCATTCAATGACTTCGCGGTATTCGGAACGATGACTTTCGGCTCTTTCCTCTCAGGAGGACTGCTTACAGCCTACGGCTGGAGCACGATCCTTTGGCTGTCCTTCATTCCGCTCGCATTCGCCGGTCTCGCGCTGGCTGGCACTTATGGACGTCGCAGGGCGCTCGAACAAGCCGGATGATCTGCTCACCTGAGGAGGACTGCCATGAAGATCACGAAAGCCGAAACGCTTGAAATCGACCTCTCCGGGCAAAACGGCATCGCACTCTGGCGGCCTGTCTTTGCTCGCGTTCATACCGACGAAGGCATCACCGGGCTAGGCGAGGCTGCACTGGCGTTCGGTACGGCATCCGAGGCCGTCGGCCCGATGATACGCAAGCTCGCCGAACGATTCCTGCCGGGTCACGATCCAAACGACATCGAGACGGTGTGGGAGCAGATGTTGCGCCATTCGTTTTGGGCTCAAGGCGGCGGTCCGGTGATCTTTGGCGGCGTCTCCACTCACGACAGAAACTGCGCTTCACTTTCCGACGTTTCGGATTGGACGAGATGCGCCGGACGGTCGCTGATGCAACCGCCGGCCAATAATAAAAGACGTAAGGGATATCGCTAACGATGCACCAGTCGATCATCCAGCTACAGTGTCGAATGCATCAAGAACACGTGAGGAGTAGACCAGCGCTGCGCCTGCGTTGAGTGCGATCGCAACGCCGAGCGCTTCGGCGATCTCCTCACGGGTGGCCCCGACTTTCGCCGCCTCGGCCGTATGGCTGGCAATGCAGCCGTCGCAGCGGGTTGTCACCGCAACCGCAAGCGCGATCAACTCGCGGGTTTTGGCATCGAGTTGACTAGTTTTCTCACCGGCTCCGCCAAGGGTACGCACACCTTCAAGCGTTGCCGGCGACAGCCGCCCCAACTCACCTACGCGCGATGATAATTCCTGCCGGTATTTAGCCCATTCGAGCATTCGAAGTCCTCCGCAATTGCTGCATTTGAGCGCCTTAAGTGCGCACCACAGCCGAAGACGTAACGAAGAAGCGTCATGAGAAAAAATGGTTTGTTCTCACGCAATCATGAGGTGTCGTCATGGATCGTGGGATTTCGGCGTGAACTGAAGGCCTATTTCATTATGATTTTTTATCATGAATCCATGAGAAAATGCCGCTTATTGCCATAATGGTCTCGTGCTATCTCTTCCCGGTTGGGATGACATGCGCCAACTTGGGTCCTCTCGCTGAGGCCCACAGGAGAAAGCCTCTCAGGAAGGAACGCGCGTGATCGGCTCAAATTCAGCCAACAAATCCGGCTCTGACAACCGGGATGGGAGGAGTAGACGATCATGGAAACAGCAGCGCAGCGCGAAAAGGTCATTCTCGCCTCCATCATGGCGGCGAACGCCAATCCCGGCTGGCTGACGAGTGATCGCGTCGAGGCGCTCACCGGCGGGCATGGCATGCTCAACATTCCGGTGGTCGCCGTCTGCAATGTCATTGCTACGGAGCTGCGCCGGGGCGTGAGCCCCGAAGTCAAGTTCGCAGACGCCGTCCACCAGCCGATCGACGATCTGCTGGCCAAGACCATCGCGGTCGCAAAGGCAGGGGGTGCGGATGGCGCCAACGCGGCGCTGATCGCGGCAACGCTTCTTTATCTCTGCGGCGCCAACGCCCAAGTCGGCATTCCCGCCGGCAACCGCAAGCTGGGTTCCTCGGCGCGTATGATCGCCGGCGTCAGCCGTTCTGGCCTTGCCGCGGTACCGACAGCCAAGATGAACAACAAGATTTCGGGCTTTGCCGCCGTTGCCGCCGTCTATGAAGCGATGATGAAGGGCGAGCTCTCGCCGATTCAGGGCCGCGACATCCCCGAAGGCGTCGGCGGCGGCGTGATGGTCGGTCACGGTGCACTTGGCGAAGATTTCATCTTTCCCGGCATGGCGGAGCGAGGGGCGGCGATCGGCACCAAGGCAATGATGGATGCCATGTCCGGCGCCGGGATGCCGAGCCAGAAATTCCTCTCCGCTCTTTTCGGTGCCGCGGCGATCCTCGAAATCATCCATCCGGACGCGGATGTCGCCGAGGAATATGGTCCCTATGGCAAGGTAACCAGCGCCTTCGTCGCCGGTCGCGCCGCCGTGCGCACCGCGGGCCTGCCGGAAAAGCTTCATGTCCGCGTCACCGGCAAGGAAATCGAAACGGCAAAATTGATCGGCGACCTGGGCCTGATCCTCAAAGATATCGGTGGGCCGACGGTCATCGGCATCATGGCGCTTGACGAGATTGTTTCGGTGTTCGAAGAGGGCATTTGCGGCGCCGGCGCCGGGCCGGTCAATCCGCCGCTCGGCCATGTCTGCGGCGATGCCGTTATCGCCTTGATGTGCCTGTTGCAGGACGGCTCGACCGAACAGAGCGTAGCACGGGCGCTGCGCGAGCGGCGGCTCGGTTTCAGCTTTGATCCGGAGACTGCCATGGTGGCGATGAACATCGTCGCCCGCAAGGCGACACAGATCTGCAACGGCCCTGTCACTGAGGCCATGATCATGTCGTCGACGCCGATGGTCACCAAGTCGCTCTATGCGCGCGCCGCGCGCAGCTACGACGATCTCGAAGCCGGAAAGACTGTCGGCGAAATCGTGCGCGCCATGGACGAGGAGCGGCAGTTGCTCGTCGAAAAGCGCGGCTCCGAGTTTCTGACCAAAGCCAGGGGCAAAACGATCAAGGTGCATTTCACCAAGATCAGTAAGGGTGCGCGCCGGTCGAGCAAGATGGCAGCACGCTGGCTCGCCTTCGATCCTGCGCTTGATGCTGAAGTCACCGTCGGCGGCGAGACGATCCATATGGAGGGCATTATCAACGCCGTGATTGCCGAGGTGGCGCAGGGTATTGGCAAGGAGCGCGCGCCATTCCTGACGGCGCTCGCGCCGATTGCGAGCGAACTGCTGCTTGCCGGCAATGTCATCATGAACGTCACCATTCCTGCCGTGGTCGCGGCGGCCATGGGGAAGATGAACGCTTCGGATGCCGCAAGTGAAGCGCAAGCTGCAGGCCTTATTTCAGCGGGCATCCCCGGGACAAAAGCCAAGGCCGAGGCCGCCGCTCTCGTTGCCGTCGAATCCATGGCGCTCTGATGTCAGGCGGCGTCATCCTCATCATGGCCCAGATTGACGACGTGCCAGGCGAACTTCTTGGGCACGTCATCGACAAGATGACCGAGATGGGCGCGAAGAACGTGCAGCTGCTTTCGAGCCTCGGCAAGAAGGGACGCCCCTCCTATGTGCTACTCGTCGACATCAAGGCGGAGGACGAACCGGATTTTGCGGCGCTGCTGGTCGGGGATCTCGGCATCTGGGGTTACCGTGTGCTCGAATCCCAGCACAAGCACTTCGATATAAGGCGATATCAAACCACTCTGGAGTTACGTTGGGGCGAGGAGATCAGGCGCTTTCCCCTGCGCATCAAGCGTATCCTCAACGAAGGTGTCTTTTTGCGCGCCAAGGCAGAACACGATGACCTTGCCGCCATCTCGCAAGAAACTGGTCTGTCGGTCGCGGTTCTGAAAGCTGCCATCGAAACGGCCGTCGGAACGGACGAGCCTGCCGAGCGATTGGACGTCGATCTCGGCAACTGGCTGTCGCGGCATTGACGAGGAAAGGTTCGGCCATGCACATTCACCTGGATGCAGTCGGCGGCATTGCCGGAGACATGTTCGTCGCCGCCATGCTCGATGCCTGGCCGGACCTCACGCCACGCGTGGAACAGAACCTGCGGCTTGCAGGCCTCGACGGTGACGTCCGGGTGGCACTTCGGCCCCATGACGACGGCGTGCTGACAGGAAGACGCTTCGACGTGACGAAGGAGGGCGTCTCCGCCGAAACCCGTCCGGATTCAAGCGCGCATGGGCATGATCACCACGATCACGAGCACCGCCATGACCATAGTCATCATCACCACCATCATCATCATGACGGCCACGCGCATCATGATCACACCCATTGGCGGGATCTTCGGGCGAGCCTCGAACGCAGCCATCTTCCCGAAGACGTCAAGCAGGCTGCGATCGGCATATTCTCCCGCCTGGCGGAAGCCGAGGCCACTGTCCACGGCAAGGCGGTAGAGGATGTCGCCTTCCATGAGGTCGGCAACTGGGATTCGATCGCCGATATCGTGGCGGCGGCGACGCTGATTGTCGCGGTCGGCGCGACGAGCTGGTCGGTAAACTCCCTGCCCGTCGGACGCGGCTTCGTGCAAACCCAGCACGGAAGGCTTCCGGTTCCTGCGCCGGCCACGACGCTGCTCCTGCGCGGTTTCGCCTTCCACGACGACGGCAGGCAGGGCGAACGGATCACGCCGACCGGCGCGGCGATCCTCAGGTATATCGCGCCAACTTCGGGTCTCGGGAGCGGACCCCGTCTGCTCGATCGCACTGGAATTGGCTTTGGCACCAAGCGCTTCGAAGGCATGAGCAACGTACTACGCATCCTGGCCTTTACGTCCGAAAAGGCGGCGGAAGATCAGGTCGGTGTTCTGCAGTTCGAGATTGATGACCAGTCCGGCGAGGAACTGGCGGTCGCATTGGACTATCTGCGCGCCACTGACGGCGTAATCGACGTGATCCAGACGCCTGCCTTCGGAAAAAAGGGACGCATGCTGGTCTCAGTTCAGATCCTCACGCGGCCTGAGGCAATCGAGCCGGTCAGCGCGATCTGCTTCCAACAGACAACCACGCTTGGTCTACGCAGCCGCATCGAGAAACGCTCGGTCTTGCCACGGCAATCGGTAACGACGGCAGACGGCGTGCGAGTGAAGATTGCGTACCGGCCCGGCGGTCTGACAGCAAAGGCGGAGATCGACGATATACGTGAACGAGGGGAAAGCCACAAGGCGCGCGCCGACACGCGGCATTGCGCGGAAACGCTGGCACTGGAGACGAAATCATGACCCGCAATGAAGACCTTCTCAATCGTCTCAATGCCATCTTCGACAGCGCTCGCCCTGCGGCAATCGCTCTTTCCGGTGGCGTCGATAGCATGACGCTTGCCTTTGTCGCCCACCGAAGGATGGGCGCCGACGCGACCATGTTCCATGCTGCTTCCGCTGCCGTACCTGCAACCGCAACAGAACGGGTCAAATCCTACGCCGATCGACATGGCTGGAACCTACATATCATCGACGCGGGCGAATTTTCCGACGAGCGCTATCTCGCCAACCCGTCTAACCGTTGCTTCTTCTGCAAGTCGAATCTCTACAGCACGCTCGCGTCCCATACCGAGGCACAGCTGTTTTCCGGCACCAACACGGATGACCTGGGTGATTGGCGGCCAGGCCTGAAGGCGGCAGAGGCAAACCAGGTGCGCCATCCCTTTGTCGAAGCGGACATATCGAAAGCCGACGTCCGAGCGATCGCCGCCGCCCATGGCCTTACCGATCTTGCCGAACTGCCCTCGGCGCCCTGCCTTTCCAGCCGCGTCGAAACGGCGCTCCGTATCGAGCCTGACATGCTCAGGGCTATCGACGAGGTCGAGACCTTCCTACGCCAGGAACTGGCAGCCGAAACTGTGCGCTGTCGGGTTCGCAGCATCGGTGTGGTGGTGGAACTGGACGAAGGCGCTTTGACAAGCCTTACCGCGACCAAGAGGTCGACCCTGAGCACGCGGATCGAGAGGGCTTTTGGTAGCAAAAAGTCGATCTTTTTTGAGCATTACGTGCGCGGAAGCGCTTTCTTGCGGGAGCATCACCCATGAGCGATGAAATCCGGTTGGACTTCCAGCGCTCCGAGCGGGTTGGCTTCGATGAGGCGATCCTCTGCGCGCGCAAATCCGACGCACAGCTTGCGGCGATCATGGATCGCGTGCTTGCGCGCGGCGCACGTTGCCTGATGACGCGGCTGGAGCCTGACGTCTTTGCGCGCATCGCTCCCGATTATCTCGAAAGACTGGATTACGACCCGGTATCTCGCACGGCCTATCTCAACTGGTCGCCGCCCGTGGACATCGGGGAAGCGCAGATTGTGGTGGTGTCGGCGGGCAGTTCCGACATGCCACAGGCCGCTGAAGTAATTCGGACACTGACTTATCTCGGCGTCCCGACACAGCAATTCATCGACATCGGCGTTGCCGGCCTGTGGCGGCTACTGGAGCGGGTCGAGGAACTGAAGAGATTTCCGGTGATCGTCGCGGTGGCTGGCATGGATGGGGCATTGCCAAGCGTACTCGGCGGGCTGGTTCCAGGCGTCATCATCTGCCTTCCGACATCAACGGGCTACGGTGTCTCGAACGGCGGGGAAACGGCGCTGCACGCAGCACTCGCCTCCTGCGCTCCAGGTCTCGCTGTCGTCAACATCGACAATGGTTACGGCGCCGCCTGCGCTGCCTTCAGGGCTCTGAACATGATCCGCAGGGCCGCCAGTGCCAATCGATGAGCGCGCTACGGGCATGCATTACCTGAGGCGGCACTCTTTGCACGCAGAGGAAATCTAGATGCGTCGCCTCTTCGATGACAGATCAGTCGGCGCGGAGTCGAAAATCATACTGGTTTTCGGCATTCTGATCGTTGCCAATATGCTCTCCTGGATATGGGCCTGGAATGCGTTCGCCGATCAACCCGCCCTGCTTGGCACCGCGCTCCTCGCCTACATGCTGGGTGTTCGCCACGCTTTCGATGCCGACCACATTGCCGCGATCGATAATGTGGTTCGAAAATTGACGCAGGAGGGAAAACAACCTTTTTCCGCAGGTTTGTTTTTCTCGCTTGGCCACTCGAGCGTTGTCGTGCTCACCTCCGTCGCCATTGCCGCAACCGCCGCCGCTATGCAAGGGCAGCTCGCTGCGTTCCACGACGTCGGTAGCGTGATTGGCACATCGGTGTCGGCGCTATTCTTGCTCGCGCTTGGCGTCGCCAACCTGTTCATCCTGAAGGGCATCTGGGCGGCATTTTCGCGCGCGCGGCGCGGCGAGCAGATCGTCGAAGAAGACCTCAACGCCTTGCTCGCTGGTCGTGGCCTGCTCGCGCGCCTCTTTCGCCGAACGTTCCGGATTGTCGCTCGATCCTGGCATATGTATCCGATCGGCTTCCTCTTCGGTCTGGGCTTCGATACGGCGACTGAAATTAGCCTTCTCGGGATTTCGGCGACACAGGCGTCGCAAGGCACCTCGCTATCAGCCGTGCTTGTTTTTCCGGCTTTGTTTACCGCTGGCATGTCCTTGATGGATACCGCCGATAGCACGCTGATGAGCGAGGCCTATGGTTGGGCCCTCGTCAATCCCGTCCGCAAGCTCTGGTATAACATCACGATAACGGCTGCTTCTGTGATCGTCGCGATCTTTATTGGCGGCCTTGAAGCTCTCGCCCTGATTTCGGAAAAGCTCGATCTTCAGGGCAATACCTGGAAGGCAGTTGCGGGTTTCAACGACAGTCTCGGGAATCTCGGTTTTGCAGTCGTGGGGATTTTTGCCGTTAGCTGGGTCGTCTCGACCATGATCTATAGAGCAAAGGGCTTTGATCGCATTCAGGTCAATCCGACATAACTCCACCGCTTCTCGTTCTCGGCCGCACCAAAGCGGCTTCTGCTGGCCGATTGCGTCTTGAATGCCTATGAATAGCTATAATACCTCTCTCGTGTGATCGTCATGACGCGAAAGTCACCCATCTATCTCAATGCTCTACGCGCATTCGAAGCGAGTGCGCGTCACGGCAGCTTTTCCGGAGCCGCCGAAGAGCTCAATGTCACAGCAGCGGCCGTCGGCCAGATGGTGCGTGGACTCGAGGACTGGCTCGGCATGCCGCTGTTTCATCGGAGTGCTACGGGGAAGGCCAGACTGACTTTGACGGAAAACGCAGAGCGCGCGTTGCCAGACATTCGCGCGGGACTGGACCGTCTTGGGATCGGCCTGGACCGACTTCGAGAGTCCGCAACCGGCGGCATCCTCAACGTTACCGTCAGTCCCGCTTTCGCCGCCAAGTGGCTGCTACCCCGGATTGACCGCTTCCAGGCCAAATGCCCTGAAACCGACATTCGGCTCGAGACGAGCTTAAGGCTTGTCGACTATAAGGCGCATGGCGTCGACATCGGTGTGCGCTATGGGGACGGCAACTGGCCGGGGCTCGTTTCGGAAAAATTGATGGACGAGGAGGTTTTTCCGGTCTGTTCGCCTGGTTTTCCTGACATAGCAAATCTGACGCAGCCAGCTGATTTTACCCGAACCACGCTGATCCACGATCTCTCCGTCGATCCGGCGATCGGCTTTGTCACCTGGGAGATGTGGCTCAGCGCGGCCGGCGTCCCGGGAGGGCAACCGCAAAGAGGCATGAGGATTGACAATTCCGCTGCTGTTCTGCAAGCCGCGATCGAGGGTCGCGGCGTGGCGCTGGCGCGAAGTATCCTGGCACGCGACGACTTGGCCGCCGGTCGCCTACTGAGGCTTTTCCCCGCCGTCCAGGTTCCTTCAAAGCTTGCCTATTTCGTTGTCTATCGGGCGGAATATGCGTCTCTGCCGAAACTGCGGACGTTTCGTGACTGGCTGATCGACGAGGCGAAGACCTTGCGATCCTGAGGAAGAACCTGCTCGACGCGAGGGTCCAGGAAAGCTGTCCCGCAAAGTTTTTCTTTTCGGCGGGCAAGAAACTCTCATTTGTCAAAACAGCTTTCGAGCGGCATCTCAGTGTCCGTGGCGCACATGCTGGCACTGGACAATCACCGTCGTCCGGGCTGCGTCACAAAGAAGCTCCGCTGACCCGTCTGTGCAGCTCATGCCAGGGCGACACCTGAGAGGACAATCATGGCTTACCTTGAAATCACACTGCAGATCGCAGCCGAAAACCGCAGCGCAGCCGCGGGCGTTTATCAGAAGAAGGCGCCGTTTCTTTCGCAGATTGCCGGTGCCACGTCAAAGGACCTTCTCGTCCGTGACGAAGACGTCCATGTCCTTCACGGCTTCAACAGCGTCGAAGACACAAAAGCCTACCTCGACAGCAAATTGTTCAATGACGATGTCGTCGAAGGGCTGAAGCCGCTCCTGGCTGTCGCACCGGAAGTCCGCATCTACGCCGTAGCTTGAGTTAAGCCGATCAAAAGGGGCCCGGATTTCCGGCCCTTCAGCTCCACAAGGAGGTCATTCGTGTCACAACCTATTCTGATCGTTGGCGGAGGGCTTGCCGGCCTGACCGCAGCCCGGCTCTTCCATCAGGCCGGTATCGGATTCAAGCTCCTGGAGGCCCGTGAGCGCCTGGGCGGCCGAATTTTCTCCGCCGATGCCGACGGCGCACCCTCCGATGACGGCTTCGACCTCGGGCCCTCATGGTTCTGGCCCGGCATGCAGCCGGCAATGGGCCACCTCGTCGACGAACTCGGGCTCGACTATTTTGAGCAGCACAGCGCAGGCGACGTCATCTTTCAGCGGATGCCTCATGAGGCCCCGCAACGCTATCGCGGCATGCGGCAAGAGCCACGCTCGATGCGGCTGGTCGGCGGCACCGGGGCAATCATCTCGGCCTTGGCCGCAAGCCTGCCGGCAGACAGTATCCAGCTCGGCGCGCGGGTGACGCATGTCTCGCTCGACGACGAAGATGTCGTCGTTCAGTCTGTCGACACCAGCGGATCGTCCCATAAGGAGCGGGTATCGCACGTTCTCTTCGCGCTGCCGCCGCGCCTTATCGAGGCGAAGATATTGTTTTCGCCGGCACTCGACTTGGCGACCTCCGAGCGCTGGCAGCGAACGCCGACCTGGATGGCACCACATGCAAAGTTCTTTGCGCTCTATGACCGCCCCTTCTGGCGCGAGGCGGGCCTCTCGGGCACGGGCCAAAGCATGGTAGGTCCGCTGGTTGAGATCCATGATGCAACGACCGCGTCTGGTCAGGCCGCCCTGTTCGGCTTCGTCGGCGTACCGGCAAGCGAACGCGCAGCCGTCGGCCGCGAAACCATTGTCGATGCTTCAGTTCAGCAGCTTGCCCGGATGTTCGGGGCTGAGGCCGCAAGCCTCCGCGCGACCCTCTATAAGGACTGGTCGGACGATCCGCTGACCGCAACCGTGGATGACACGCAGGCCAGCGGCCATCCAACTCCCGATCGGCGGCCTTGGGTGACTGGCAGATGGCGGGATTTCATCTCGCTCGCTGGAAGCGAGACCAGTGTCACCGAACCCGGATACCTGGCCGGCGCGATCGAAGCGGCCAGCCGTACGGCCAAAGATATCATCGGCAGGGTGATCAAAGATGAGAGACCTGCTTCGGCCTCGGCAGCAGCAGTAGCCTTAGAGGAGAGCGCACGATGAACGCAACCTATCGAGCCATTCAGGTCGGAGCAGCTGGAGAGCTTGAGCTGACTGAGCGGATGACGCCAGCCCCGGGCGCCGGTGAAGTGCTGATCGCCGTCGAAGTCTGTGGCATCTGCGGCGCGGATGCCAGCGACATCGACAGGGCGGATCCGGCGTTACAACCGCCTCGTGTGCCCGGCCATGAGGTGGTCGGCCGCATCATTGCCCTCGGGCCGAATACGCCTTCGATCTGGAAGATCGGGCAACGCGTGGGCGTCGGACGACTCGGCGGCCACTGCAACGAATGCAGCGAATGCCGGCGAGGCCATTTCAATCTCTGCCGCAACCAGCCTGTTCTCGGATCCTCATGCGACGGCGGCTACGCCGAGATGATGATTGCGCGCGCGACCGGCCTCGTTTCCATTCCGGACGAACTCTCGTCCGAAGAGGCCGCGCCGATCCTCTGCGCCGGCATCGCTACCTTCAACGCGCTGAAAAAGTGCGGCGCCGAAGCGGGCGACACTGTCGTCATCCTCGGCATCGGCGGGCTAGGTCATATGGCATTGCAATATGCCCGCAAGATGGGATTTCGGGTGGTGGCCGTAGGCCGCGGCGAAGACATCGCCGCCGATGCGCTGGAACTCGGGGCGCATCGCTATATCGACACGAACAAGGAGCACGCTGCCGACGAGATCAACGCAATGGGCAGTGCAAAGGCAATTCTGACCACGATCGCCAATCCCGTGGCGGTGACCGCTTTGATGCCCGCACTTTCGCCGGAAGGTCGCCTGATCGTGCTTGGCGTCGGCAAGGACCCGCTGCCGGTCTCGACGGGCTACCTAGTGGGGGCCGAACGCGGTGTGATCGGCTCGATGACGGGCGCCCCGTTCGAAAACGAGAAGACGTTGAACTTCAGTGCCCTAAGCGGGGTGCGGCCGAGGATCGAGACAATGCCGCTTGAGCGTGCCAGCGAGGCTGTTCAGAAAATGAGATCTGGTGCCGCGAACTTCCGAATAGTCCTGACGATGGGAGATCAATCCAATGCGCATCAATGAAGACCTGACGAAACCGGTGATCGTTCATTCAGCCAAGCTTGAATGGGTTCCCAGTCCATCAGCCGGCGTTGATCGTCGGATGCTCTACCGCGTCGGCGGCGAGGTCGCACGCGCGACGACAATCGTGCGCTATGCACCGGGGAGCGCCTTTCCGCGCCATGTCCATAGCGGCGGCGAGGAGATACTCGTGCTCACGGGCACGTTCCAGGACGAGCATGGCGATTACCCGGCTGGGTGCTATTTCCGCAACCCGCCCGGCACCTCGCATGTGCCGGCATCGAAAGATGGCTGCACGATCTTCGTGCGGCTCTGGCAATATCGCGAGGGCGACCATACCCAGATCGTCCGCCAGCCTGGTGAGGGCGAGCCGGTCCCATTGCGCGACGGCGCCAATGCAGCCCGTCTCCTGTTCGACGATGGAGAGGAACGTGTTTCGATCGAAGAGTGGCAGCCTGGTTCGACGGTGAGGGTCGAAAATCGCCGCGGCCTCGAATTGCTCGTGCTTTCCGGCAGTTTGGCTGCCCGGGGCGAGCAACTGCAGCCGCAGAGTTGGAGCCGGCTGCCTGCCGGCGAGTGGCTTGAAGCTGTGACCGGTCCTGAGGGCGTACAAATTTGGATGAAGGAAGCCCCGCTTCAGCATCCCAATGTGTTGCAGATACCTGGCTGATGCCTCATCGATGGTCCCTTCTTGCGCTAAGGTCAACGTGGACTCCGCCGCGCTGAAACTATGACCCGGCGGAAGTTGGCACGATGCGCGGCGTCACCTCAGTGTCCGAGGATTTGGCCGAGGAATGTGCGTGTGCGATCGGATTGGGGGTTGCTGAAGAATGCCTTGGGTTCGTTCTGTTCGACGATCTGGCCCTGGTCCATGAAGATGACGCGATCCGCCACGGCCTGGGCAAAGCCCATTTCGTGGGTGACGCAGAGCATGGTCATGCCTTCCTCTGCGAGCGCGATCATCGTGTCGAGTACCTCCTTGATCATCTCCGGATCGAGCGCCGAGGTCGGCTCGTCGAACAGCATGATCTTGGGTTTCATGCACAGCGACCGCGCGATCGCCACGCGCTGCTGCTGACCGCCGGAAAGCTGGCCGGGATATTTATGCGCCTGGTCGGGTATCTTGACCTTCTCCAGGAAATGCATCGCCGCGTCGATCGCTTCCTTCCGTGGCACTTTGCGCACCCAGATCGGCGCCAGCGTACAGTTCTCCAGGATCGTCAGATGCGGGAAGAGATTGAAGTGCTGGAACACCATGCCGACTTCGCGGCGCACCTCGTCGATCTTCTTGAGATCGCTGCTGAGTTCGATGCCGTCGACGACGATCGTGCCGGACTGGTGCTCCTCGAGCCGGTTGATGCAGCGGATCATCGTCGATTTGCCCGAGCCGGAGGGGCCGCATATGACGATGCGTTCGCCACGTTTGACGGTGAGATCGATATCGCGCAGAACATGGAAGTCGCCATACCACTTGTTCATCGCGGTGATCTCGACGGCAGAGTCTGCCAGCCGGGGCCTGTCGCCGTGCGAGAATGCCTGTTTCATCATGGTGTTGGTCATGGATATTCCTCCTAACGATGGTCGGTTTTCAGCCGGTGCTCGAGATGGATCGAGTAACGCGACATGGAAAAGCAGAAGACGAAAAACACCGCGCCGATGAAGATGAAGAGTTCCCAATAGATCCCCTGCCAATTGGTATCGGCGCGGATGGAATTGGAAAGCGCGATCGGGTCGAGAAGGCCGATGAACACCACGAGCGTCGTGTCCTTGAAGAGGCCGATGAAGGAATTGACGATGCCGGGAATGGAGATCTTCAGCGCCTGCGGCAGAATGACCAGCCGCTGCGCCTTCCAGAAGTCCAGCCCAAGCGCTTCGGCTGCCTCATACTGGCCGCGCGGCAGGGCTGCGAGGCCGCCGCGAATGACTTCGGCCATGTAGGCGCTGGCAAACAGCGTCACCATGATGACCACCCGCAGGATCAGGTCGAAGTTCGTCCCCGGCGGCAGGAAGTAGTTGAGCAGCAGCGAGGCGGTGAACAGCAGCGTGATCAGCGGCACGCCGCGGATGAACTCGATGAAGGTGACGCTCGAGAGATGGATGAGCGGCAGGCTCGAGCGACGACCGAGCGCCAGCAGGATCCCGAGCGGCAGCGACAAGGCAATGCCTGTGACACCGATGATGATCGACAGCAGGAAGCCGCCGACCTCGCGCGAGGTCACAGGAGCAAGCGTGATCGGAAGTATGGTGCTTATCTGCGTCGAGACCGGCTGGACGGTGTAGATCCACCAGAGCGCGGCGCCGAGCATGGCGGCCGCGACGGCAAGGCCTTGATTGGTGCGCGCCGTCACCAGGAAAAGCCCGGCGGCGACCGCGAAACCGCAATAGATGACAGCCGGAAACCACAGGCTTCCGCCCCAGATCAGCCAATAGGCAAGGCCGGGATAAACGATGCTGAACCAGAGCGCCCGTTGCGGGACACTGCGAAACAGGATCGGTGCGAGTGCTGCAAACAACAGGGCGAAGGCCAGAACCGGCCGCCAGTAAAGCTGCGACGGATAGAAGCCGAACAGGAGCTGCGGCCAACGGTCCCGGATGACGCCCCAGCAGGCGCCGGGCGCGCCGTCGAGGATCTGGCGACATTCGGCGAGCGAATTGGCCCGCCAGATCGAATGACCGAGCCACGGTGCGATCGCCATCGCCATCCAGGCGACCGCGACCACCGAGGCGAGCGTCAGGACCGTGCTGAGCCAGCCATTGAACAGGTTGTTTCTGGCCCACCGGACAACACTTGCCTGGCCGGTCGGCCGCGCCGAAGCCGTCACCATGTCCTGGCGTACCCAGGAGACGTTATGCATGTTCATCTCAACGCTCCTTCAGCCTGACGCGGCTGTTGTAGATGTTCATGACGGCGGAGATGGTGAGGCTGATTGAGACATAGATCAGCATCATCAAGAGCATGCCCTCGAGCTCGCGGCCGGTCTGGTTGATGGTGATGCCGCCGAGCGTGGAGCGCAGGTCCATGTAACCGACGGCGAGGCCCAGCGAGGTGTTCTTGGTGATGTTGAGATATTGCGAGATCAGCGGTGGAACGATGATTCTGAGTGCCTGCGGCAGGATCACCAGCCGCATCGTGCGTGCCGGCGAAAGGCCAAGTGCCTGCGCGGCTTCGGACTGGCCGCGGGAGATCGCCAGAATGCCGGAGCGAACGTTCTCGGCGATGAAGGCGCCGGTATAGACGCTGAGCCCGATCCAGAGCGCGATG
Source organism: Rhizobium sp. CB3090 (assembly GCF_029714285.1). Taxonomy (NCBI): domain Bacteria; kingdom Pseudomonadati; phylum Pseudomonadota; class Alphaproteobacteria; order Hyphomicrobiales; family Rhizobiaceae; genus Rhizobium; species Rhizobium sp. CB3090. Next base: position 1,593,642 of record NZ_CP121663.1, on the reverse strand, counting down.
AACGAATTGCGCAATTGCAGGCCACGGGTGAAGTTGAGACCCTTCAGGACCGGGTAGTCAAGATGAAAGCCGATCGCATAAAGCAGCGCCACGACCGGCACGACGAAAACGCACAGGCTCTTCCACCAGGTCGCCGGGCGCTCGCCGGTCGCACCTTGGATGCGCTCGGCCTGGCTGACCAATGCCCGATGCGTCAGAAACGAGAGTGCGAGCACGATCAGGATTGCCGCATAGTTGAGGTCGAAGCCTCCCAAGACGCTCGGGGCCTCGCCGAGGCTTCGCGAGAAATCCGGCACCGGCACGTAGATGCCGCGGTTGGTCACGGCGATACTGTTCCAGATGAGCATGGAGGCGGTCGGGTTTTCCCCGCGAAAGGCGTTCGGCGCCGGCATGGCCTCCGACATGACGGCGGCGACGACGATGATCCACAGCAGCGCCGGGATGTTGCGGAAGCTTTCGACGTAGACCGTCATCAGCCGGGCGACGATCCAGTTGTTCGACAGCCTGAGGACTCCGGCGAACACGCCAATGACGGTGGCCGTCACACAGGCCATCGCGGCGACGATCAACGTGTTGAGCAGTCCGACCAGGGCCGCCCGCGCATGGGTGCTGGTGCTCGAATAGTCGATGGCGTGCGGGGCGATGTCATAGCCGGCCGTGTTCCACAGGAAGCCGAACGAGAAGTCCTTGCCGAGTGCTGCCAGATTGCGGATCGTGTTGTCGACAAGCCAGCCCGCGGCAAGAACGAGCAGGCAGAAGGTCATCACCTGGATGGTCCGCGCCCGATATCGCGCATCGTTCACAAGCATGCTCAGGTGAAACGGTTCGCGCGGAGCGCCGCTGTTAATGGCCATGCGTAATCTCCCTGAAGGTTCGCTCGGCGCCTCCGGCAACAACACAGGGCCGCAGGGCGGACGAGCGCCGGAAAGCAAAGCGCGCGGGACCGGCCCGCGCGCGACACGTTTTCAGCGGAGCGGCAGGCCGTACATCAGACCACCGTTGGTCCAGAGCGCATTGAGGCCTCGGGCAAGCCCGATCGGCGTCTTGTCGCCGAGGTTCCTTGCGAACATCTCTCCGTAATTGCCTTCGGCTGCGATGGCGCGCTTAGCCCATTCCGCATCGAGGCCCAGCATCTCGCCCAGCTTGTCTTCCTTGCCGAGTAGGCGATTGATATCCGGATTGTCGGAGCCGGCCGAGAGCTTATCGACGTTTTCCGCGGTGACACCGAGTTCTTCGGCGGAAATCAGTGCGTTGAGGGTCCAACGAGCAACGTCCGCCCACTGATCATCGCCTTGCCGCACCAGGGGGCCGAGCGGTTCTTTCGAAATGACTTCCGGGAGGATGATGTAATCCTGCGGGTTCTTAAAGCTCGAACGGGTCGAGGCGAGATCCGATCCGTCTGATGTAATGACATCGCAGCCGCCAGCGAGATATTTCTGCTGAACATCCGCATTGTTCTCGACGGGGACCGGTTCGTATTTCATGTTGTTCTTGCGAAAATATTCCGCAAGGTTGAGTTCAGTGGTGGTGCCGGTTTGAATGCAGATGGTGGCGCCGTCGAGGCCCTTCGCGCTGCTGATACCCAGCGACTTCGGTACCATGAAAGCTTGGCCATCATAGTAGTTCACGCCTGCGAAGGTGAACTTCAGATCGACATCGCGGGAGAATGTCCATGTCGTGGTCCGCGACAGCATGTCGATTTCACCGGAGGCAAGAGCGGTAAAGCGCGTTTGCCCGGTCGTCGGGATGAAGTTCACCGCATTGGGATCCTTCAACACCGCTGCGGCGACAGCCCGGCAATAGTCCACATCCATCCCGTGCCAGGCACCGGAGGCATCGGGGGCCGAAAACCCGGCCTGGCCGCCGGTGACGCCACAGTTCAGCTTGCCGCGCGCCTGTACGTCGGCCATCGTGCCCGCCGAGGCGATACCGGCCGTCAGCATTGCTGCCGCGACCGTGGCAATTGCAATTGTCAATTTCATCGTCATTCTCCCGGTTTGTGATACGGAGGCGGTGGTTTTTTGCCGTTTTTCCCGCCCGTCGGATCGGTTGAGTTCCCGAATAGAAATGACCGTCGGCGAAGCCGCCGACGGTCATGGTTAGTTGGCAGTCTCGATGATCGCTTCGATCTCGACTGGAGCATTCATCGGCAGAGCCGCGACGCCGACGGCCGAGCGCGCATGCTTGCCTTTCTCGCCGAGCACGGCGACCAGCAGATCTGAAGCGCCGTTGGCAACGAGATGTTGCTCAGTGAAATCCTGAGTAGAGGCCACGAAGACAGTGATCTTTACGACCCTCGCGATCTTCTCGAGGCTGCCGAGATGGCTTTCCGCCTGGGCAAGAATGTTCAAGGCGCATTGTCTTGCGGCGAGCGACCCTTCAGCGACGTTGAGATCCCGTCCAAGGAGGCCTGTGGCGATCAATTTGCCATCGGCGAGCGGTAACTGGCCGGAGGTCAGAACGTGAGTTCCACTGGCCACAACAGGAAGATAGTTGGCTACGGATTTCGCCGCTGCAGGCAGTTCCGCGCCGAGTTCCGCCAGTCGCTCTCTAATCGTTTGTGACATTGGCTCCTCCACTCAGATCTTTGCGACAGCAGACGTGATACGCTGAACGGCATCGTCGACAGTGGAGCGCGCGCAGCCGAGATTGACGCGCATGAAGCCGTGCCCCTCGATCCCGAACTTCTGGCCTTTATCCAGCCAGACGCGGGCCTTGGTCAGCATGAACTTGTCGAGAGCCGCCGCATCCATTCCCAGCGCCCGGCAATCCATCCAGGCGAGATAAAGAGAGTCAGTCGGCAGGATCTTCAGGCGTGGATCGGCTTGGTGGATCGCCTTGGCGAAGTGCGCATGATTGGCTCTGAGATAGACGAGCATCTCTTCAAGCCACGGCTCGCCATGGGCATAGGCGGCCTCTGCCGCTACCATCCCCAGGATGTTGACCAGTTCGAAGACGTTGCGCTCATACTGGCGGTGCAGTTCGGCCCGAAGCCGCTTGTTCGGAACGAAGACATTCGCGCTTTGCAGGCCTGGGAGGTTGAACGTCTTGCTAGGCGCGGTGCAGGTGATGCTGTTTTGGGCAAACGTTTCGCCGAGCGAGGCGAACGGGATGTGCTTCTTTTCAGTATTGAGAATCAGGTCTTCATGGATCTCGTCGGAAATAACGAGCACACCATTGCGTGCGCAGATCTCTCCCATGGTCCGCAATTCGTCTTCCGACCAGACATTGCCCGTTGGGTTATGCGGGTGGCTAAGGATGAAAATCTTCGTGTTGCTGCGGATCGCCGCTTCGAACGTCTTGGCGTTGAATCGGTAGCCGTCGCCGTCAAATTCCAGAGGTGCATAGGCCAGATGCCGGCCGTTCAACAGGACATCGTTGTGGAAATGCGCATAGACCGGCGGTTGGATCAGGATCGTGTCGCCCGGTGCCGAGAAGGCCTGTACGGCCGTCTTTAGGGTGGTGATGATGCCGGAGGTTTGAAGTATCCATTCCTTGGGAACGTCCCACCCAAAACGGCGCTGCTGCCAGCCGACGACGGCATCAAGATAGGATGACGTTGCGCCGCCCGGATAGCCGAAGACACCATGATCGACGGCTTCATGAAGGGCATCTATGACGGCCTGCGGCGCCTTGAAGTCGGTGTCGGCAACCCACATTGGCAAAGGATCGGCGGCCGCTTCATCAGGTGAGAGCAGTTTTTCGGCATAAGCCCACTTCATGGAGTTGCTGTTTTTTCGGTCGATGACCTCATCGAAGATCGATGGGGCCGAGGCATTCTTAGCTTGCAGATGGTGGGCTGTTGCGAGCTTGGTCACTCTCGATTTCCTTTCGTCCGCCTGGGCTGGGCCCGGCCTACCCGTTGACGAGAAGGTTAACGTCAATGCATTATGAGCGGAAATGGTATGTTCTCATCTGACTATGAGCGGGCATCATAATGATCGATCGGCAGCATCTGGCAATCTTGAGAGAAGTCAGCCGTCGCGGCAGCGTCACTGCGGCCGCAGAGAAGCTGAACGTGACGCAATCGGCGCTCAGCCACACGATTGCCAAGTTCGAGGAGCGGCACGGCGTCAAGATCTGGATGAAAACCGGCCGCGGCCTGCGCTTGACACAAACTGGCGAGTATTTGCTCAGCGTCGCCGAGCGCGTGCTGCCACAGATGGAGCATGCGGAGCGGGTCTTAACCGACTTCGCGCGGGGGCGTCGCGGCGCGCTCCGCGTCGGCATGGAGTGTCATCCCTGCCAACGCTGGCTGACGCGCATTGCTACGCCCTATCTGACCAAATGGCCCGACGTCGATTTCGATGTGCGGACAGCCTTTCGCTTTGATGGCGTCGAAGCACTTTTAGGCTATGAGATCGACCTGCTTATCACCCCCGATCCGGTTGAATCGACGGACATCATCTTCACGCCTGTCTTCGACTACGAACTTGTCCTGATGGTGCATGAGATGCATCCTCTCGCCAGTGGGACGAGCGTGCAGCCTCAGGATCTGATCGACGAGGAATTGATCACTGTGCCAGTGACCCTGGAACGCCTGGACATTTACACGCAGTTTCTCGTTCCCGCGCATTGCCGGCCGCGCCAGCATCGCACCGCCGAAACCGTGGATCTCATGCTGCAACTCGTGTGCGCCGGCCGGGGAGTGACCGTACTTCCCGACTGGCTGCTTAATGAGGATGGTGCCGGCATGCCGATCCGGGCACTCCGGCTCGGCGAGACCGGGATTGAGAAAAGCATCAATCTCGGTGTGCGACGCGGTGAGGAGACGACATCCTACATCGAAGGCTTCCTGAAACTCGCACGTGAGATGGGGCGCTCTCCGGCACCCTGACAGCGTGAGCCGCCCCAGCGCGCCCCGCGGATTATTTCGACGGAAGCGCTGCAACCGCGTCGAAGACACGGGCCGAGTAGACCAGAGCGGCACCGGTGTTAAGTGCAATCGCAGTGCTCAAGGCTTCCGCGATCTCGCCCTCGGTTGCTCCCAACTCCACCGCCTTCTTGGCGTGTACAGAGATACAGCCGTCGCAACGGGTCGTAACCGCGACCGCAAGTGCGATCAGCTCATGGAACTTCGGATCGAGGAGGCCGGTGTTCTTTGCGCTGGCCTCAATCGTGTGCAGGCCGCGCAGAACATCGGGGGCCAATTTTGCGTATTCGCCGACGCGGCCGAGCAGAGCATCGCGGTAGGCATTCCAATCGTGCATATGCATGAGAATTTTCTCTTTGCTGACAGAGGGCAGGGCGGGCCGGCTTTCAAGGCCCGCTAAGGATGGAATTCCGGCATCCGATCAAGGCGCGCTTGATCGGATGCCGATATAGATGGTGCGTGAGCTTACTGGCGTCCGGCGGTGACACCACCGTCCACGGGGAGAATCGTACCGGTGATCCAGGAGGCGCTATCGGATGCCAGGAACAGGATCGCTTCGGCGACATCGCGCGGCTGCCCATTGCGGCCGAGGGGATGGAATGCGTCGAAGGTCGGAAGCACTTCCTTCACCTGGTCGTCGGACATGAAGGTGTTGTAGACCGGGGTCTCAACAACGGCTGGCGCCACGGCATTGATGCGGATCTTATGCGGCGCGAGTTCGATGGCAAGGTTGCGGACCATGGCATGCACGCCGGCATTGGCCGCAGAATAGGCGGCAGATGGGGTAGCACCGATCGCCTGGATGGCCCACATCGAGCCCGTTTGTACGATCGCACCGCCCTTGTCCTTCATGGCCTTTGCAGCGGCCTGCGCCGTGAAGAATTTACCCTTGAGGATCGTATCGAGATACCAGTCGTAGTCTGCCTCGGTGAGTTCGAGGAACGGTTTGGGATTGAACACCCCGGCATTGTTGACCAACACATCGAGCTGACCGAAGCGCGATACCGCCGCATCGACAAGAGCGGCGCCCGTCGCGGGATTTGCGATGTCGCCAGCGGAAACGAGAACATTCTTGCCGCTCGCATCGATTTCCCGTGCGGCTGCCTCCAGCTTGGCAAGATCGCGACCATTGATCGCGACCTTCGCGCCTTCGGCTATGAAGCGGGCTGCCGTTTCTTTCCCGATACCCGAACCGCCGCCCGTGATGGCGACAACTTTTCCTTTAAAACGCATATCTGGCTCCTTAAAACTATCTATCGATAGATAGATGATGCTGACATAGACGTTGCGTTCGAGAATTGCAAGCGCTATCTATCGCTAGATAGAGAAAGGCTTGACGATGAGCGAAATGACTGATGCGATCATGGATGCAGCCGAAAAGAGAATCCGGCAGGGCGGCTATAGCGGATTTAGCTTCCGTGAGATTGCCGCCGATGTCGGCGTGAAAAGCGCGAGCGTCCACTATCATTTCCCGACGAAGGAGAAGCTGGCCGCGGCTGTGGCACGCCGCTATACGGACCGCTTTATCGAGGCAGTGGATCGAAGACTTGAAACCGGCGAGGGCGTCGTACAGGCTTGGCGTCGCGTGTTCCACGATGCTTTCACGCGTGATGGCCAGATGTGTTTGTGCGGCGCTCTTGGCGCAACCTCGTCGGACCTTTCGGACGAAGTTAGGCACGAGGTAAAAAGATTCTTCAGGCTTGGCATCGACAGATTGAGAAAGGCAGGTCTTGGTGCCGCCGAAGCCGTGCAGGTGCTAGCCACATTGGAAGGCGCGATGCTGACGGCGACCGTGCTCGAAGATCCGTCGCTATTCGACAGCGGCACTGCCTCCCTGGCCGGAGCGGAAATCCAGTCCCGGATCGAGGCCGATGCTTGACGCGCCGCCAACTGCAGCGCCAGCCGATGCAATTCATCAGCCGTATAAGGTTGAATCGGTTGGGATTGACCTTTCAAGTCACGCGGCAACCGCGTACCAATATGAGCTTTGAGGAGCGGAAAGGCGACCTGTCCCGAAAACATGCCGCCTACGTTTCACGCGCTAGCCAATTTCGGAATGCCTCCAAAGGCGGATAGGTAGCACGAGACATCGGCCATACGAGCCAATAGGCACCCGATCCTTCAATCGACCGTTTGAGTAGGGGCTGCAAGCGGCCTTCGCCAATCTCGATATCGGCAAGATAGTCCGGCAGCAGGGCAATCCCCAATCCTGCTATCGCCGCCTGTGTCATCGTAGCGAATTGGTCAAACAACATGCCCCTTACCTGCGTGGGCGTAGCGCCCTGCGCTTGAAACCACAACTTCCAGGCGGTCGGTCTGGTTTCCAGCTGAAGCAACTGATAGTGCATGAGATCTGCGATATCCATCACCGGCCGTTCGGCAGCAAGTGCCGGGGAAATGCAGGCTGTAAGCCGTTCGTCAAAGAGCTTCATGTGGCCCGCGTCGCGCCAATCATCGACACCGAAGTGGATTGCCGCATCGAAGCTCTCCGTATCGAAATTGAAGCGCTTAAGACGGGTCGCAAGATTGACTGTAATGCCAGGGTGCGCGGTCAAAAACGCTCCGAGACGAGGAGCGAGCCAGCGCGTCCCGAGTGCCGGCAGGATCGCCAGCGATAAAGTGCCGCCCTCCAGATTGGTGGTGAATTCCATGCTGGCTCGCTGGATGAGGTCGAGCGCCCGGGTGATATCGCGTCCATAGGCCAGCGCGGCGGCGGTTGGGATAAGCTTTTGCCGATAGCGCTCGAAGAGGGGTCGGCCTAGCTGCTGCTCAAGGTTTTGGAGTAGCCGGCTGACTGTGCTTTGGGTGAGGTCCAGATCTCGCGCAGCAGCGGATGTCGAGCCAGTCCGGAGAACCGCCTCGAAAGCAGAAAGCAAGCTGACTGACGGAACGAAACGGCGTGTGCGCATGAGAGGCCTATGCATTTAATGCATTATCTAAGGGGGAAATACCGTTATCGCAGCGATCCTGCAAGCATTATCTGAATGGGAAACTTTTCGCGTAGTCCGATATCTGCCGTTGGAGTTCTCCTTGTTCCCTCAGATCAATTCGTCAAATCAACTGCATAAGCCCGCCTCCTTCGCCTGGAACGATCCTTTCCTGTTGGATGACCAGCTCTCCGAAGAAGAGCACATGATCCGGGATTCTGCTGCGGCCTTTGCGCAGGCCGAACTGATGCCGCGTATTCAGGAGGCTTATGCCGAGGAGCATACGGATCCGGGCCTCTTCCGGCTGATGGGCAAGGCCGGGCTGCTCGGCGTGACGCTGCCGGAAAAATACGGTGCTGCCGGCGCCAACTACGTCGCCTACGGGCTTGTCGCACGCGAGGTCGAGCGTATTGATTCCGGCTATCGCTCGATGATGAGCGTGCAGTCGTCACTCGTCATGTATCCGATCTTTGCCTATGGCTCGGAAGAACAGCGCGACAAGTATCTGCCGGGTCTCGTCTCCGGCGAATTGATCGGCTGCTTCGGACTGACAGAGCCGGATGCCGGCTCCGATCCCGGCGGCATGAAGACCCGCGCCGAGAAGATCGCAGGTGGCTATCGCCTGCGCGGTTCCAAGATGTGGATCTCCAACGCGCCGATCGCCGATGTCTTCGTCGTTTGGGCGAAGTCGGAAGCGCATGACGGCAAGATCCGCGGCTTCATCCTGGAAAAGGGCATGAAGGGCCTGTCGGCGCCGAAGATCGGCGGCAAGCTGTCGCTGCGCGCTTCGATCACCGGCGAGATCGTGCTCGATGGCGTCGAGGTCGGCGAAGACGCGCTTCTTCCCGGTGTGTCAGGCCTTGCCGGCCCGTTCGGTTGCCTCAACCGCGCCCGCTACGGCATATCCTGGGGGGTGCTTGGTGCTGCGGAGGATTGCTGGTTCCGCGCCCGCCAGTACGGCCTCGACCGCCTGCAGTTCGGCAAGCCGCTTGCGGGCACGCAGCTTTTCCAGAAGAAACTCGCCGACATGCAGACGGAGATCGCGCTTGGCCTTCAGGGCTCGCTACGGGTCGGTCGCCTGATGGACGAACACAAGTTCGCGCCGGAAATGATCTCGATCGTCAAGCGCAACAATTGCGGCAAGGCGCTCGATATCGCAAGGCAGGCCCGCGATATGCATGGCGGCAATGGTATCCAGATCGAATACCACGTCATGCGCCACGCGCAGAACCTCGAAACGGTCAATACCTATGAGGGAACGCACGACGTCCATGCGCTGATCCTCGGCCGCGCCCAGACCGGCATACAGGCATTCTTCTGATGGTGGGTCTGAATAGCGCGCCGCTTGCCGGCCTGAAAGTGGTCGAGCTTGCCCGTATTCTGGCGGGACCCTGGATCGGCCAGACGCTTGCCGATCTGGGTGCTGAAGTGATCAAGGTCGAAAGCCCGGAGGGCGATGATACCCGCAAATGGGGACCGCCCTTCATCGAGCGGCCGGACCGACGCGGCGGCACGGAAAAGGTTGCGGCCTATTTCCACGCGGCAAATCGCGGCAAGACTTCCGTCATCTGCGATTTCACCGATGCGGCGGATCTCTCCAGGGTCAAGGCTCTGATCGCCGAAGCGGATGTGGTAATCGAGAATTTCAAAGTGAGGAGTCTGAGGAAGTTCGGCCTCGACTATGAAAGCATCGCCGCGCTTAATCCGCGCGTTGTCTACGCTTCGGTCACCGGTTTCGGTCAGAGCGGCCCGAGGGCAGAAAATCCCGGCTATGACTTTCTGATCCAGGGCATGTGCGGGATCATGGATCTGACCGGCGAGCCAGACGGCGAACCTCAGAAAGTCGGTGTCGCCTGGATCGATATCTTTACTGGCCTGTACGGTGTCATCGGCATCCAGGCGGCCCTTGCCGAGCGCCAGCGCTCCGGCCTCGGCCAGCAGATCGACCTGTCGCTTTTCGATGTCGGTGTCGCCGTGCTCGCCAACCAGGCGATGAATTATCTTGCGGGGGGCAAAAGCCCGCATCGGATGGGCAATGCGCATCCCAATATCGTGCCCTATCAGGTATTTCCAGCATCGGATGGGCATTTGATCGTCGCTTGCGGCAACGACCGGCAGTTTGCCGCCCTTTGTGCGGTATTGCGACTCGACGGGCTCGCCGCCGATCCCGCCTATGCGACAAACCCGGCGCGGGTCGAAAATCGCAAGGCGCTGGTGGTGCTGATTTCCGAGAAGACCCGTCAAAGATCGAAGGCCGATCTCATCGCGGAGCTGGAAAGGGCCGGCGTGCCGGGCGGCCCGATCAACACGGTCGCCGAGGCGATCAGCGATCCACACATCGAGGCAAGGGGGCTGCGGATTGAGCCTGAGGGTCTTCCGGGGCTCAGGATGCCTGTGCAATTCTCTCGTAGCCCGCTTTCGCTCGAGAAGGCCGGACCGCTGCTTGGAGCGGGAAGTTTCGCCTTCGGCGGGAGAGAGGTAGAAAATGCCGATTGAAACCGTTGGCGTGGTCGGCGCGGGGCAAATGGGCAGCGGTATCGCCCAGGTTATGGCTCTTGCGGACTATGAGGTGATCCTCATGGACGTCAGTCCGGCCGGTCTGGAAGCAGCCGTTGCCGGGATCGCCGCCAATATGGACCGGCAGGTCTCGCGTGGAAAGCTCGCCGAGCCGGCAAAGGTTCAGGCGATTGGCCGCATCCGCACGACGGTCCAGCTCGGCGAGCTTGGAACATCGGATCTAATCGTCGAGGCTGCCACAGAAAAGGAAGCAGTGAAGCATCAGATATTCCATGATCTCCGGCCGCACCTGAAGCCCGAAACGATCCTGACCTCCAATACGTCATCGATCTCGATAACCCTCTTGGCCGCTCGAACGGAACGGCCTGAGCAGTTCATGGGTCTTCATTTCATGAATCCGGTTCCGATCATGCAGCTCGTGGAGCTTATCCGGGGGATAGCTACCAGCGAGGCAACCTTCAGTGCGGTTTGCAGCGTTGTCGAGCGCCTCGGCAAAACCGCGATCGTGGCAGCGGACTTTCCGGCATTCATCGTCAATCGCGTGCTGATGCCGATGATCAACGAAGCCATTTTCGTCCTGCACGAAGGCGTCGGCTCCGTCGTCGACATCGATCAGAGCATGAAGCTCGGGGCAAATCATCCGATGGGGCCGCTGGAACTCGCCGACTTCATCGGCCTCGATACCTGCCTCTCCATCATGCAGGTTCTTTACGAGGGGCTGGCGGATTCGAAATATCGGCCATGCCCGCTTTTGGTGAAATATGTCGAGGCCGGCTGGGTCGGCCGCAAGGTAGGGCGAGGCTTCTACGACTACCGTAGCGAGCCGCCCGTTCCGACGCGATAGTTAAAGAGAGCACACTTCATGAAAATTCTCGTCCCAGTGAAGCGGGTTGTTGATTACAACGTCAAGATCCGGGTGAAGCCGGATGGCACGGGCGTCGAGCTCGCCAACGTCAAGATGTCGATGAACCCGTTCGACGAGATCTCGGTCGAGGAAGCGCTCAGGCTGAAGGAGGCCGGCAAGGCTGAGGAAGTGGTGGTTGTGTCGATCGGCCCGGCCAAGGCCGAAGAGACGCTGCGGACCGCGCTAGCCATGGGTGCCGACCGGGCCCTCCTGGTCGAGACCGACGATGCCGTCGAGCCGCTGGCCGTCGCGAAGATCCTCAAGGGTGTGGCCGATGCCGAACAGCCGGGTCTGATCATCGTCGGCAAACAGGCGATCGACGATGACTCGAACCAGACCGGCCAGATGCTGGCGGCATTGCTCGGCACGGCGCAGGCAACCTTCGCCTCGAAGATCGAGATCGGCGACGGCAAGGCTCAGGTCACCCGCGAGGTCGACGGCGGCCTGCAGACGATCGCGGTCAAGCTGCCGGCGGTGGTCACCACAGACCTTCGCCTCAACGAGCCGCGTTATGCCTCGCTGCCGAACATCATGAAGGCGAAGAAGAAGCCGCTCGACAAGAAGAGCCCGGCCGACTTCGGCGTTTCGACCGAACCGCGCCTGAAGGTGCTGAAGACCGAAGAGCCGTCCGGCCGCAAGGCGGGCGTCAAGGTCAAGTCGGTCGCCGAGCTCGTCGAAAAGCTCAAGACCGAAGCCGGCGTGCTCTGAGGATAGAAAGGGAGAACTTCACCATGGCCATTCTTCTTCTGGCTGACCACGACAACCAAAGCCTGTCCGACCAGACCGCCAAGGCGCTGACGGCTGCCGTAAAGATCGGCGGCGATGTGCATGTGCTGGTGGCCGGCAAAGCCGCCAAGGCTGCCGCCGATGCCGCGGCAAGGCTCTCCGGCGTCTCAAAGGTGCTGCTCGCCGAAAGCGACGAGCTTGCCAACAATCTCGCCGAGCCGCTCGCCGATCTCATCGTGTCGCTGGCGGCAAGCTACGACACCATCCTGACGGCTGCCACCTCGGTCGGCAAGAACGTCATGCCGCGGGTTGCCGCCCTGCTCGATGTCGCCCAGGTCTCGGAAATCATCGAGGTGGTGTCATCCGATACCTTCAAGCGGCCGATCTATGCCGGCAATGCCATCCAGACGGTGCAGGCAAGCGACGCCAAGCGAGTGATCACCGTGCGCACCGCCTCGTTTGCCTCGGCCGCAGAGGGCGGTTCGGCTGCGATCGAAGCCATCCCGGCGGTCGCCAATCCCGGCCTGTCGACCTTCGTCAAGGATGCACTGTCGACCTCGGACCGTCCGGAACTGACCTCTGCGAAGATCATCATCTCCGGCGGCCGCGCCCTCGGTTCGGCGGAGAAGTTCAAGGAAGTGATCCTGCCGGTTGCCGACAAGCTCGGGGCGGCGGTTGGCGCTTCCCGCGCTGCCGTCGATGCCGGCTATGCGCCGAACGACTGGCAGGTCGGCCAGACCGGCAAGGTGGTGGCGCCGCAGCTCTATATCGCCTGCGGCATCTCCGGAGCGATCCAGCATCTGGCCGGCATGAAGGACTCAAAGGTCATCGTCGCCATCAACAAGGACGAGGAGGCGCCGATCTTCCAGATCGCCGACTACGGCCTCGTCGCCGACCTCTTCGAGGCATTGCCGCAACTCGAAAAGGCGATCTGAGTGGTCTCTCCGATGCGAATGCCGGGTGCGATCTCATTTTTTCCTACAGTGAGATCATGCCGGCGATCGGTTAGACCCATGCCATGTCCTTTATAAGCCAAGCCGCCGTTTCGCCTGCATGAAGCTGCGCGCATCGTTCAGGCAGTCGACGGCCAAAAGCCGATCGCCGTCCAAATAGGAAACGGTCATGCTGCCTTCCGTCGCACCAGGCGTAACCGTCGTTCGGTCATAGCCCCGGTTGAGGCCGGCGATCTGTAGCTTCGTCGCGTATTGATCCGACCAGAACCACGGGCGAGGGCGGTAGCTGATAGCGGCGCCCAGGATATTGCGAGAGACGTGTTCCGCCTGGTCTATGGCGTGCGGCACAGATTCCAACCGTGTCATCTCCCCATCGTGTAGGAATGTGGCACAATCCCCGGCCGCCCAGATGGAAGGATCTGACGTCCGGCCAAATCCGTCGACCACGATCCCACCGTCGGCTTCGAGTCCGGCCTCTCGCGCAAGCGCTGTGTCGGGTTGGACGCCGATGCCGACCACAACCGCATCGATGGACAGAGACGATCCGTCTTCCAGCGCGGCTAAGACCGCAGCACCGTGCGCTTTGAGCCCGGTCAGGCCGATGCCTTCACGAATTTCGACGCCTTGGGAGCGGTGCAGGTTACGGAAATAGGACGCCGTCGGTTCAGCCGCGACGCGGTTCAATATGCGTGGTGCCATCTCGACGACCGTCACAGCCGCGCCGACCTGTCGAGAAGCGGCAGCCACTTCCAGCCCGACGTAACCGCCTCCGACCACGAGTATCCGTACGCCATTGCGCAAGAAGGGGCGCAATGAATCCGCATCGGCTTTGCTCCTCAGGTAGAAGATCCCATCGACACCGTCCGTCATGCGCGCCGGCAGTCGGATCGGTCGTGATCCGGTAGCCAATATGAGATGATCGTAGCGAAGGCATTCATCCCTCGTAGCGACAGTCTTGGCCGTACGGTCGATCGAGAGGGCCGGCAGGTTCGGCCGGATATCGATCTGCTGCTGCTGATAGAAGTCGCTGGTGCGAAGGGACAGGCGTTCCGCTTCCAATTTGCCAAGCAGATACGCCTTGCTGAGCGGCGGGCGCTGATAGGGCAGCACACCCTCGGCACCGAGAAGGGTAATCGCGCCTTCGAATTTTTCTTGTCGCAGCTTGGCGGCCGCAGCTAAGCCCGCCTGTCCAGCCCCGACGATGACGATCCGTTCCGCCATTGCTTACGTCTCCGCCGGGACGCGGATCGTTGCGCCGTCCAGGCGCGCGTCTACCCTGATTTGACAACTCAGTCGACTACCGGGTTCGCGTGCCGCGGCTGTGAAGTCCAGCATGTCATTCTCATGTTCGCTCACCGGATCGAGCGAACCCGCTAAGCTGCCATCGACAATCACATGGCAGGTTGCGCAGGCGGCCGCTCCGTTGCATTCCGCGATGATGCCGGACACTGAGTTCTGGAGCGCAACCTCCATGAGGCTGAGACCCTCCGGTGCAATACAAGAGCGTCGCGTTCCATCTGGAAGAATGAATGTAACGTCGGTCAAGTGCTTTCTCCTCTCATGCATCCCAGATCACGGGCAGGGTAACGGGGCCGCGAAAGACCCAGCCATGAATGCGTACCGCCTCACGATTGCTGAGACGAAGGTTACGGAGGCGTTCAAAGAGCCTCGGCACGACGAGACGCCCGACCATGTGCCGCGCGACCCAGGTGCCGGCGCAGAAATGCGGACCGGCGCCGAAGGCGAGATGCGATTTCTTTTCCCGGAAGACATCGAAGCGATCCGGATCGGAAAAGCGGCTTGCGTCCCGATTGGCCGCGCCGACGCAGAGCCCGATCTGGTCACCCTCGCGCAGTTGGACGCCGGAAAAGACGACATCCCGTGTTACGCGCCGCGGGTACATTCCGATCGGCGATATCCATCGCACCGACTCCTCGAATGCCGTCGGCCAGAGGTTTGGGTCCGCTTTCACTCGTTCGAGCTGATCAGGGTTTTCGAGCATGCCGAGAACCAGCGTCAGGATTGAATCGCGTGGCTCATTGAGCCCACCGCCAACAGCGACTTTGATGTTGGCATAGATCTGTTCGATCGTGTGAGGATCCTCGGCATGGATCATTGAGGACAGCACCGACGCATTCGGATTGTCGCGATGAAAGGGCAGGGCGCGGTTGATGGCATCTTCAACGCCCTTGGCAGCATCTTCCGCCTTGCGGGAAATCTCCGGATCTCCCGAATAATTGCCCGCGCCGTCGATCAGAGATTGCGACCAGAGCGCCATGGTTTGCCAACTGACGTCCTGGAAACCAAGCACCTCAGCCAGAGCGCGTCCGGCCATCGGAGCCGCCAATGCGTGGAAAAGATCGGCCTCCCCATCGTTTTCGAAGTCGGCGATGACCTCATTGAAAATGGTTTCCAGCCGCGGCGCCCAACAAGATTTGACGGAGCCCGGACGCAATGCAGGCTCGATCGCCTTGCGCTCCCTGGCATGAGCCTCGCCGTCCTTGCGCATCATGGTATGACCCATGACCTTGTTGACCAGCGATTGGGGGTTCTCGGACGAGAAGATCTCGGAGTCGCGCTCCATAGCCATGATGTCGTCGTAGCGGGTCGCGACCATGATGTTCGCCGCCTCGATCTTGACGATCGCTGCCATATCGCGCGCCCGGTCGAATGTCGGATAGGGATCCCTCAAAAGCTCTTCAAAAGACACATCCGAAATTGCGGGCACGGTCGCTCTATTGTCATCCGCGAGCATCGGTTCTCCTCCCATCTCGCCCTCCAGCAAGTTTTCTCGGACTAGGGTATGCGGGGGCTGTTCCTAGGACAATTGGATGGATACGATGAATGCCATCGAATTATTCGATGACATTGGGAGGGCGAATGATCCCCGAGGAATTGGCGCTGATCGATCTCAGATCGATGCAAATCCTTGTCGCTGTTAGCGACGCCGGTTCGTTTTCCGCCGCGGCGATTCAGCTCGATATCAGCCAATCGACCGTGAGCTACGCGATCGACCGTCTTCGACGCGCGTTTGGCGATCCGCTCTTTGTGCGGCAAGGCAACCGGATCGCGGAAACGGACAAATGTCGGGACCTTGTTTCGCAGACGCGCGAGACGCTCAACCGCATGCTTGCGATCGCTGTCCCGCAGGAGTTCGATCCTATGACGGCGGAGGGCGCGGTAACCCTTTCCTGCAATCATCACGAACGTTTCCTGCTCTTGCCCGCATTTATCAGGACGCTGCGACAGGCGGCACCGAATGTTGTTCTCAATGTCCTGGAATCTGCGGTGAACGGAAAGCAGCAGCTGAAGGAAAACATTGCGGACATCGTCTTAGGCCCCGTCCGCATCCTCGGCGAGGGTTATTTCCGCCGAAGGATATTTTCCGATCACTATTCTTGTGTCATGGACGCAGATAATCCTCTGGCAACGGGCGATCTAACGCTACAGCGTTTTCAGAATGCCGCGCACGTTGCCATAACCCATAACGGCCAATGGCAAGCGCTCTATTTTGCCGCGCTTCGCGAGCGAAACATCGTCCTTGCGCCGCAGCTCACACTTCCCAGCCATGACAGCCTTGAGCTGATGATCGTCGGAACGGATCTGGTTGCAACGATTCCAAACCGATTGGCGAGTGCTTATGGCGGGAGGCTGGCTGCACGGCCTTTCCCTATTCACATTCCAATCGACATCGATATGTACTGGACGGAGCGGACGCACAAATCAGGCTTGCATCGCTGGGTGCGTCAGCTCCTGGCTGACGTGGCGCGTGCCGTGGCTCCCGACCAACTTCAGGAAGGATGGCCTCCTGAGATGTAAAGAAGCCGGCATCCTCACGATCCGGCTTCTAGGCTGTAGTGACGAATTAAGGAATTGGGGTTCCGTTTTGGGAGCAAATCAGATTCAACGCTGACTTTTGGAGGTCGGCGATGGATGGTGAAATTCTTCGAGATGATCAATGGGAGCGTCTGAAGCCGTTCGTTCCCGGCGGGCGCAAAGGTCGACGCGGCCCCCGCAGCGACGGGCGCCGGTTCTTCGATGCGATCTTGTGGCTGGCCCGATCCGGTGCACGTTGGCGTGACTTGCCTGAAGATCGTTTCGGCCCCTATCAGACGGTCAAACGACGTTACTATCGCTGGATCGAACAGGGCGTATTCGACCGGATTTTCGAAGCGGTGACAGCCGCTCCGGACATGGAGTGGCTGTCGATCGATGCCACGGTGATCCGGGCGCAGGCACAAGCGGCTGGCGGGCGCCGTAAAAGGGGGGAACGAAAGCCCAGGCTCTCGGTCGTTCCCGTGGCGGATTTGGTAGCAAAATCCATGCAGTAGTGGATGCACTCGGGCTACCGGTTCGTTTCCACCTTGGCCCAGGCCAGCAGAACGATATGGCGCCGGCCTGTGATCTCGTGCGGGGATTGCCTGCCAACCAGGTGCTCGCTGACCGCGCCTACGATGCCGACAGCCTGCACGACATCATCCTTGACCAAGGCGGCGAGCCGGTCATCCCGCCGCGTCGTCATCGCAAGTATCAGCATGGCTATGATCGCATTGCTTATAAACAGCGATGGGGCATCGAGAGCTTCTTTGCCAAGCTCAAACAGTGGCGTCGCATCGCAACGCGATACGACAAACTCGCCGCCAACTTCCTCGGCTTCATCAAGATCGCAAGCATCATGATCTGGCTTAAATAGTTAAATCGTCACCACAGCCTAAAGAGTTCCAAAATTATATCGGCAGATGCCGCAGTTGTGTGCTCAGTCGACCTTCGCGCCGATCAGCACGAACGCGATTGTGGCCGGCTCGCTGTTTGGATTACGCCAAGCGTGACGTGCCCCGTGCTGAACGAAAGTGTCGCCTGCCGCAAGATTCACGACAACGCCATCGTCGAGTTCCAGCGTTATCTTTCCTGTGAGAACGACACCGTAGTCCACTGTCGGCGTGGTATGCATCCCGGGATTGTCCATCTCGAACGTCTCGGCGATGCCCGGCGCGGCGGCGAGGTGCTCCGGACCTGCGAGATTGGGCCGAAACTCCGGCGACATCATCACGCCATCTGGAGGAAAGGTGACCACGAAGAAGGTCGATCCACCTGCAGGCTGCAACAGCGTACCGCTACCGGCCATTGTATCCTTTCCGTCGAACGGAAGGGTCGGCACATCTGCAATCGTCCACATGGGAGCCGATATAAAGCCTGGCGTGTGTTTAAGTGCGAGTTCGCGTGGCGACGTGCCATCGCTGACGACGACGGATTTTCCGGATGCGTTCTTGGCGGTTACGACGCGTCTGAAGGTCATGATCTACTCCCAAAATCATGTGAAAACTAACCAAGCCCGCCCGCAACGGGGCAGGCCGGTGCTGCGCTCAGGGGCAAATCACGAAGTTCGAAAAGCCGCCATGGCGCCGTGCGATGCCGGAAATCGCAATGTTGACATCGGAAAGAGGGAAACTCTGCGTCTCCAGAATGGAAAGATCCACGATACCGGCGGCAACCATGTCCGCCATCTCCTGGCCCTCTGCTGTCGTCAGCCACGCTGAACCATAAAGGCGCTGATTGCGGTCCATCAAGCGGTGAACGTCAATCTCGACCAAACCTGCGATCGCACCTATATCGACGGCGATCCCACCGCGACGGAGGCTGAGCAGGCCTTGACGGAAAGTGTCGTGCAAAGCGCCCGGCCCATTGCAATCGAGGAATGCGTCAACTCCTTCGCCCTCAGTATGCTTCATCACGAAATCGGTGACATTACCGTCATTGATCGAGAATATTTCAATGCGATGTGGCGCGAACGCTTTGATCTCCTCCAATAGCGCCTTATCGCGACCAGTCCCGAGGATTTTCTTGACGCCCATTGCGAGACCGAAAATCGCGGCCCCGATGCCCAGAGTTCCGCTGATCCCGTTCACCAGGATCGTGTCGCCGGGACCTGCATTGACTTTCTTGAGCGCTGAATAGGCGGTACCGAGATAACCGAGACGCGCAGCCTGATCGAAGGTCATGTTGTCGGGGATCTTCACGATCGCCGAGGCCGGAGCGGCGGTGTATTCACTCAAGCCGCCGATCGGGTAGTCCTCAAAGGTCTGAAAGGCATGTTCGGAGAAGCCAAAGTATCCCTGAAAAGCGTAGTGCTTGCAGGAGATGGAGTCACCGCGCCGGCAGTGCCGACAGGTACCGCAACTGCGGCCCGGATTGACATAGACGCGATCACCGACCTTCAATCCATGAACTTGACGACCAACGGCAGCAATCTCGCCGGCAGGATCGAGACCGAAGACAGCCGGAAGCGGCGGCTGCGGCATGTGCGGAAACCAGGTTGGCCAGTTGGCTAGAATATTGTGTAGATTGGGAACGATACCGCAGGCTTTCACCCGGACCAGGACATCCATGTCGCCCGGCTTCGGCATCTCCAATGTTTCGATCTTCATCTCTCCGCCGACCGTGTGCATACGGGCAGCAGTCATCGTCTGCGAAATCGTCATCAGTTCGTTCCTCCTCACGACAAATAATGCCCAACCGGGCAGGGGTTCCTCTTGCCATAAGAGGTAACGACAAAATTTCGAAATAGCAATTAATTTCGTAAAAAATTCGTTTGTCGAAAAATTGACGTGCCGTGCTTCGCGATTGTCCTAGAGGACCTCGGGAATAAGCTAGAGTTTGGGTATGGCGACCAGCTAGGTGTCGCCGTCACTCGGCAGCAACAACCGCTGACCGCTTCGAACCACGACGCGGTCGGCCGCTCGGCAGGTCTGGAAAAAGATGGCCTGCGTGTTCGATAACATTTTCACTTGTTTCGCGGATATGCCGCTCAATCAGCCCCAGCGCGGTATCGATGTCTCGATCCAGCACTGCATCGACGATCATCTTGTGCTCGACGTCCTTTTCTCGCCATTGCGGACGAAACTGCGACGACATCCGCCGATAGCGATGGGCCCGTTCGAACAGCTTGGCTCGCATTTCGAGCAGCACGGGTGAGCCACATGCGGCGACAAGCGAGAAGTGGAACTCTCCATGCATGACGCTCCATTCGTCGGAGAGGTAATATTCTCGGCCGATTCGCTGCTGGAGCCTATCCATCCTGTGAAATGCCGAGAGGATGTTACCTTCCCAGCGATCGTCGCCCTTGCGAATGGCTTTGGCGAGCGCCTCCCGCTCAATGAGAATGCGAACGTCCGTGAGATCGTTGAGATCGGCAATGGAAACAGGTGCAACGATGAAGCCCCGTTGCCCCTCGGCTATAACGAGATTTTCGGCAGAAAGCCGCGATAAAGCCTCTCTCAAAGTCGAAAAACTTACCTGATAGCGTTCGCGAAGACCTTCGAAGCGCAATTTTTCGCCTGGCTTGAGAACGCAGTTTACGATGTCCTGCCGCATGCGCTGCAGCACATCGCCAGCTCTCGTTTCGCCACCCGCATTCTGCTGTTCCAAGAGAGCCTCCGTGTAACAAGATCATCGCCGCCTTCAATCTTGGAATCTACGGAAAATTTCGAAAAAATCAACTTTGGCGAAAACTATGCGTCATAACGAGCCAAAATTCTTGAGTGCCCACAAATTTACGATAATATAAATTATTTTCGTAAATAATGGAGAGGGTATGCGATATTTGAGTTTCTTGCGCAACGGTCGCGCGAGCTACGGCTGCGTCGTAAATGAGGGCGTCTGCGATCTGAGAAAACGCACCGGCTATCCGGATCTCGCTACCCATATCTCACGCCGTTTCGACGCGCTGGGAACGGAAAACGACGCCAGCGCCGATTTTGCGCTCGCCGAGATACAATATCTGCCTGTCATCCCGAACCCATCCAAGGTTCTGTGCGTCGCAACCAATTATCATGGGTCGGACGAGGTGAGAAACGAGAGGCCGGATTACCCTTTGCTTTTCACCCGTTTTGCCGCCTCACAGACCGGACATTGCCAACCTTTAGCCAAGCCCAATCTCTCAGAGAAGTTCGACTACGAGGGCGAAGTTGCGGTTATCATTGGCCGCACTGGCCGGCACATCGCGGAAGCTGACGCGCTTTCCTATGTTGCCGGCTATTCCTGTTTCAACGACGGAAGCGTGCGCGATTGGCAGAAGCACTCGACGCAGTTCACACCCGGCAAGAATTTTGCAAGAACCGCTGGCTTCGGCCCCTGGATGGTATCGGCGGATGAACTTTCCGATCCCGCAGGTCTCGAACTGCGGACCCGGGTCAATGGCGAGGTGCGTCAGACAAACAATACGAACCGCCTGATTTTCACGATCCCCTGGCTGATTTCCTACGTGAGTTGCTTCACAATCCTCGATCCCGGCGACGTTATCGTAACGGGAACCCCCTCGGGCTTCGGTTCGTCTCTCAAACCACCTGTTTTCCTGAATGTCGGCGATGTCATCGAGGTGGAAATCGAAAAGATCGGGACGCTTCGCAACCACGTCGCAGCCGAAAACGATGCCTTCAGATAATTTCGATAATTTTTTTTATTTCGAAATATATTGCGATCGTCTGGCGTTTGCGGTATCAAACGCCAGACGATCGCAGGCATAGTTCAGGGAGGAAATCATGACGCACATCGCGCACGCTGTCGGCCATATGAAGGTCAATGTCATTGATCCAGAGGCCGTGATACGAGATGCGACGCAAATCCTCGGCCTGCACGTCACCCATCAAAAAGATGACCAGACCTGGCTAAGTTCAAATGGCCGCGCGGCGGAACTCGTTCTCGTTCATGCCAGTGAGAATTCGGCGCATACAATCGGCCTGGAAGCATTGACGCCGGAATTGGTGGAAGAAGCCGCTTCGCGGGTGGAAGACGCAGGCTGCCGCATTCTGACGCGAGAGCCGAGCCTCGATTGTATCGCCGCTGGCGTGACCTTTGCGACGCCCGAGGGGCTGCGGTTCGAAATCCACTCGCCGATCCGCAATGTCACCTACGGTCGGCGCTATCCGACCACCGGCGTCGGCGCCAACCGGATAGACCATATCAACCTGATCACGCCGAACCCTGCTGCCACCCGAGCACAGCTCGAGGCGATCGGCGGTCTGAAGCTTTCCGAGCGCATGATCAACAATGCTTTGAGCTGGATGTACGGCGGCAATCGCCAGCACCACATCCTGGGCCTCGTGCTCGGCACGGCTCCCGGCCTGCACCACGTTTCCTTCGAGTTCCTGGAATTTAATCAGTATCTGCGTTTGGGCGACATTCTCGATCAATTTGACCGGCAGCTCCTATGGGGGCCCGGCCGGCATCGTCCCGGGGACAATACCTATGCCTACTATACCGACGCGAGCGGCATGATGATCGAGTGTTCCGGCGTAATGGCCCACATCGCGGACGATGCTGATTTCACGCCGAACGTGATCACCAACCTGGCACGTCCCGGCAACGTCCGAGACATGAATGTGTGGGGCACGCCGGCGCCTGCCGAATGGCGCGAATACCACTACCCCTTCGCCAAGATCGCCTGACAAGACAGAGGTAAAGCCGATGCAGGAAAAACTGGAGTTCATGTCCGACGGGCTGAAGCTTTCGGGAGTGTTGCACGTTCCGGAGGGCCGCAAACCCGGCCAGAAGCTGCCCGCGTTCATTGTCTGCCACGGTTTCGTCGGCTCCAAAGACGAAAGCCACGCGCAGATCCAGGCTGAAATGATGGAGGCCTTCGGGTATATCGCCCTGCGTTTCGATTTTCGCAGTTGCGGCGAAAGCGAGGGTGAACGGGCGCAGGTTCGCTGCTTCGACCAGGTTGCAGACGCCAAGAACGCACTGACGTTCCTTGCCACCCGCGAGGAAGTCGATCCGACGCGGATCGGCATTACCGGCCACAGCTTTGGTGCAGCGGTATCGGTCTACACCGCAGGGGTAGACGACCGTATCGCCTGCTGCCTTTCCTCTTGTGGTTGGGGGGACGGCGAGCGCAAGTTCCGTGGACAACACCCGACGCCGGAATCGTGGGAGAAGTTCATCGGTATTCTGGAGAAGGGGCGCAAGCACAAGCAGGAGACTGGGGAGAGCCTCTGGATGTCGCGTTTCGATGCGGTGCCGATCCCGGAGCATCTGCGCAAGAACCTGTCGCCGAAGGCGATTATGGAAATCCCGGTTGAAACAGCCTGGTCCATGTACAATTTCCGTGCTGACGACGTTGTCGCCAACATCGCGCCCCGTCCATTGCTCTTGTTTCATACGGCAAACGACATCATCACGCCGACGAGCGAATCGATCCGGATGTTTGAAAAAGCGGGTCACCCTACGGAGCTGATGCTGATCGATACCACAGCGCATTTTCCGCTGGCGCCAGGGGACGCACCTCGAACCAAGGCGATGATGAAGGGATGGCTTGACAAGTTCTTCCCGTCGCCGCTCGGTGGTGTTGCATGACGGCGGAAAAAAAGTGGATCGGCAAACAGGCGCTGATGGACTTCGCGACTGCTCTGCTTGTGGCCGGCGGGTTCAAGCCGGATTACGCCCGACAATCCGCCGATCTCCTGGTCTGGGCCAACTTGCGGGGTGCCGATTCGCACGGCGTTCTGCGTATCCCACGCTATATCGAAATGGTTGAGCTTGGTATTGTAAACGGTGAGGCCGAACCGACGGTTTTGCATGAGTTCGGTGCGATTTGCCGTCTGGATGGCCACGGCGTTCCGGGTGCAGCCGGTATGACCGTCGCTATCGATAAGGCCGTGGAGTTGGCCGAACGGTTCGGGATCGGCCTTTGCGAGATCTCGCGGACCAGTCATGCCGGCGCCGTCGGCTATTTTGCGGAGAAGATCGCCCACGATGGGATGATCGGTATCGTGATGTCCGCCTCGAAGCCTTTGATGGTGTATCATGGCGCGCGCGGAGAGGGCGTTTCAACCAACCCGATCGCGATCAGCGCTCCAGCGGGTGACGGTAGATACCCAATGATCCTTGACATGTCGACCGCGGCTGTTGCTCTCGGCAAGATCATGGCCGCACGGGATTCCGGCCAGTCGATCCCTCCGGAGTGGGGGGTTGACGAACAGGGTGTGCCGACCACTGATCCCAGCAAAGTTAAAGCCGTCCTGCCCATGGCTGGGCCGAAGGGCTCGGGACTCTCCCTGATGATCGAGGTTCTGGTCAGCATTCTGGGCGGAAACCCGCTTATCTCCGCTGCCCTTACCGAGAAAAGGGACAACGGGTTCAACGGTCTGGCGATTGCCATCAATCCTTTGGGATTCGGACTTTCGACTCCAGTCTCGGAAGAGGTGGCGTCGCTTGCGGGAGCGATCAAGGCGCTACCTTTGGCGGCTGGCGTCGAAGAGGTGCTTCTGCCGGGCGAACGCGGGTTCATCACGGCTGAAAAGCGGAGCGTCGAAGGTATTCCGATCGCTGCTCTGACGGCCAACCGGCTTGCTGAGGAAGGTCGCAAGCGCGGAGTGTCCGTGCCTCCCGAATTCAACTGACACATTGACGCGCAGATCGCTGTTCCCAGGCATTCGGCGGAACTGTACTCTTCATCCTTTGCAAGAGGTCTTTCCATGCTCGTCCTTGATACCGAAATCACGATCGACGCTCCGCCGCAACTTGTCTGGAGCGTTCTCGATGATCTGGAAAGCTATCCGGCGTGGAACGAAGTCCTTCCAGAGTTAAAGGGCCGCACCACGGTCGGCGAATCGGTCAAAGGTATCGTGCGGCAGGGTGAGCCCGTGCCGGACACGGCTCAACCGGAAGTGCGGGCTGGCATGAACTCGCTCATTGCGCCGACAAAAGGCTTCGGCAGCGGCGAAGCATAGGAGCCTCGCTTGCTGGTGGAAAGGCCAAGCGAGACCAATGCTTCCGCCTGTTTGACAGCCGCCGCGACGCCGTCGATCACCGGTACGCAGTAGATCTCCTGCAACTCACGCGCAAGATCGGTCATACCGGCGCAGCCGAGCACGATCGCTTCCGCCCCGTCTTCTTCCAGCGCCCGTTCGATTTCCGCCCGCAATTTGCCGATCGCGCCGGAGGCGGCATCCTCGAGTTCCAGCACGGCGATATCGGAAGCGCGCACCTTCGCCCGACCCCCCATGCCATAACGTTGAACGAGGTTGTCGATCAGGATGCGCGAACGCTCCAGCGTTGTCACCACCGTAAAGCGCTGGGCCAAGAAACCCGCGGTCGCGACGGCGGATTCGCAAAGCCCGAGAACGGGGACATCCGAAAACGTCCGTGCGGCTTCGAGGCCGGTATCGTCGAAACAGGCGATGATCGCCGCATCGTAACCCATTGTCCGGCGCTCCTTGAGTTCGCTCAGCAGGCCGGGAACGGCAAGCGCTCCGTCATAATATCCCTCGATGGAGGCTGGCCCCATCCGTGACGTGGCGGCGATGATTTCCGTCCCGGGGGCCGCGACAGCGCGGGCAGCAACTGCGGCCTTTTCAGTCATCGACGCAGTGGTATTCGGATTGATGAGCAATAAACGCATGATCTCAGTTCTTCTTGGCCTGCCGGCGGCCGAGCATGGTCATGATGCCGAGCGCCACGAGAATGATGGTGAAGGAAAAGAGGGTCGTCACGGTTCCCAATGCATAAAGCACTGGTGTGGTGACGTTGGTGGTCATCCCATAGATTTCGAGGGGCAGCGTGTTGTAGGTGCCCGATGTCATTAGGGTGCGGGCAAACTCGTCATAGGACAACGTGAAGCCGAACAGACCGACGCCGATCAGGCTCGGCGCGATCATCGGCAGCACGACATGGCAGAAGGTCTGCCACGACGTCGCCCCTAGATCGCGCGCGGCCTCCTCGTAAGCCGGCGAAAAGCGATTGAAGACGGCAAACATGATCAGCACGCCGAATGGCAGCGTCCAAGTCAGATGCGCGCCGAACGCCGAGGAATACCAGGCCGGAGCAAGGCCGCCCTGTTGGAAGACGACGCCGATGCCGAGAGAGATGATGATGGACGGAACCACCAGACTGGCGACTGTCGCGTAGAACAGCAGCGATGCTCCGCGGAAGCGACGGCGGAATGCCAGGCCGGCCAGCAGCGACACGACGACCGTGACGACCATCACCATCAGCCCGAGCGTGAACGATCGGCGGAACGAGGCGCCAAAATCGCCGACCGCCTGCTTCTCGAACAGGTTTGCAAACCAATGCAGCGAGACACCGTTTAGCGGAAAGGTCAGCCCGCCATCCGGTCCTTGGAAGGAAAGAATGATGACCGCCGAAAGTGGGCCGTAGAGAAACAGCACGAACACAATGAAAAAGATGGCAAGGACGTAGAATTCCAGGCTGCGCTTTTCGCGTTTCATCTCAAAGCTCCTTGCGGATATCGACGACCCGCAGGATGGCGGAAACCATCAGCAGGACGAGGATCAGCAGCACCACGGCGTTGGCGGCCGCGGCCGGATATTGCAGCAGCGACATCTGATTTTTCATCATCAGCGCGATGGAGGCGCTTTGGCCGCCAGACATGACCTGCACAGTCGAAAAATCCGCCATCACCAGGGTGACGACGAAGATCGTGCCGATCGCCATGCCGGGCTTGGCAAGCGGTATCACCACGTTCCAGAGGACCTGCCAGCCGCTGGCGCCGGCGTCGCGGGCGGCTTCGAAGAGCGAGCGGTCGATGCGCATCAGCGTGTTGAAGATCGGTGTCACCATGAACAGCGTATAGAGATGCACCATGGCGAGCACGACGGCAAAATCCGAATAGAGCAGCCATTCGATCGGTTTCGGAATGAGCCCCATCTGGATCAGGGTCGAATTGACGAGACCATTGCGCCCGAGTACCGGGATCCAGGAGATCATGCGGATGATGTTCGACGTCATGAAAGGCACGGTGCAGACGAGGAAGAGGATCATCTGCGTCGACGTGCGGCGAATATGGAAGGCGAGGAAATAGGCGACCCAAAAGCCGATCACCAGCGTCAAGGCCCAGACAATGGCGGTAAACTTCAGCGTGTTGAGATAGGTCTTCCAGGTGACCCACGAACCCAGCGTGTCGATGTAATTCGTGGTCAGGAGGGCGGGATAGAGACCGGCGAAATCATAATCCCAAAAACTGACGATGCCGATCATGGCAATCGGCAGTAGGAAGAAGAAACCCAGGATTAGAAACAGCGGCGCCGCCTGCAGATAGGAAACGAGCCACAGCGGCACGCCAAAACCACGCCCGCGACCCACTTTTCGCGCTGGCTGGTCCGTCTCTGAGGAAGCGATCGTCGCCATGTTCCGGTCTCTCCGTTTGCGGTTTCCTCCCCCCGCTTGCGGGGAGAGGATTTCCTTTAAGGGTGGTGCTTAGGCGGCGATGAACTCGTTCCAGCGGCGGACCATGTAGCGATCTTCGTCCATCACCGAATTCCAGCAGGCGACCGCGCCCATGCGGGCTTCGAACGAGCCGCCGTCGCGAACGGCGCCGGCCTTTTCCATGACCTTGCCTTCCGGAGACAGGATATCGCCCTGCGCCGGTTTGCCCTCGATCCAATAGCCCCATTCGTCGGCCGACATGAATTGCTTGGCCGTTTCCATGCAGGCCGAGTAATAGCCCTGGCGGTTGAGATAGCCCCCGACCCAGCCGGACGTGTACCAGTTGATATACTCATAGGCAGCGTCGAGCTGAGCGCCCTTGAGATGCGAGGCGAGGCCGAGACCGCCGCCCCAGGCGCGATAACCTTCCTTGAGCGGCTGGAAAGTGCAGGCGATGCCCTTCGAACGGACGGCGGCAACGGCTGGCGACCACATCGACTGGATGACGACTTCGCCCGATGCCATCAGGTTGACGCTTTCGTCGAAGGACTTCCAGAAGGCGCGGAACTGGCCGTCACCCTTGGTCTTGATCAGGAAGTCGATCGTCTTGTCGATCTCCGCCTTGGTCATGTTGCCCTTGTCGGCATATTTGATCTTGCCGGCAGCTTCCATGATCATCGCCGCATCCATGATGCCGATCGACGGGATATTGAGGATTGCGGTCTTGCCCTTGAAGGCCGGATCGAGGATGTCGGCCCAGCTCGTGATCGGACGGCCGGTCAAGTCCGGACGGATGCCGAGCGTATCGGCGTTGTAGATGGTCGGAACCATCGTCATCCACTGCGTCGGCTCCTTGGCGAATTTCTTGGAGCCCTGCGCTTCGACGAAGCCGACTGTGTGCGGCGCCGTGCCCTGGGCGATGACGCTGTCCGGCTTCATCTTGCCGTTGATGAACAGCGGCACGATCTTGTCGAAATATTTGAGCTTTTTGACGTCCATCGGCTGCAGGACGCCGGTCGGGAAGACCTTCTTGGCGATCCAATATTCGATATCGGCGATGTCGTAGCTGTCCGGCTGGGTGACGGCGCGCTGGGCGGCGGCGTCGGAATCAGTCGCCGTCATCTCCAGCGTGATGCCGAGATCGGCCTTGCACTTCTCGGCGATCGCGTTGATGTTCGAGACGCCAGTGCCGAATTGGCGAAGCGTGATGTTGGATTGCGCCCAGATGGTCGGAAAGCCGGTGATGAGGCCGGAGCCGGCAATCGCGCCGGCGGCGGCAGCGCCGGTCTTCAACAGCGAGCGGCGGGAGATTCCCTTTGCTGCCTTGGTCGTCTTCGTTTCATTCGTCATGTCAGTTCCCCTTTTGTGATGTGTGGAATTCATGCGGAGGCCCGACCAAGGAGGATTGCGTCCTCCAAGGCCCAGCTCAAAGACACCGCATCGCCGACCGATACGGGTTTGGTGAAATAATCGCCGTCGCTGGCAATGACCGTGAAGTCATCGCTGCCCGCGCCGATGACGGTGATCTTCACCGACGCGCCGCGATATTCGATGTTGGAGACGATGCCATTGAAGCCGAGGGCCTTTTCGGAGGCCTCCTCAAGGCGCACGCGGTCGGTGCGGATGCCGATATCGATGGTCTCGCCCACCTCCCTGCCGCTTCCGCGCACGGAAAATGTCTGCCCCTCGGGCACTGTCATCGTCAGAACGCCATCCTCGCTAGACGCAACCCGGCCAGAGAGTACGTTGTGATCGCCCATGAATCGGGCGACAAAAGCCGTCGCCGGACGCTCGAAGACTTGACGCGGCGCAGCCGCCTGCTCGATCCTGCCATCGTTCATGATGACGATGATATCGGCGAGCGCCATGGCCTCTTCCTGGCTGTGCGTCACGTGTACGAAGGTGATTCCGAGCGTCTTCTGCAGCTTCTTCAGCTCGGCGCGCATGCGGATCTTCAGGAATGGATCGAGCGCCGACAGCGGCTCGTCGAGCAGCAAGGCCTCGGGGTCCGTAATCAGCGCGCGAGCGAGCGCCACACGTTGCTGCTGCCCGCCGGAAAGCTGCGCGGGACGCCGCGTGGCATAGGCCTCCATCTGCATCAGCTTCAGCATGTCTAGCGCCTTGGCCCGGCGCTCGTCCTTGTCGACGCCCTTCATCTTCAGGCTGAAAGCGACGTTGTCGATGAGATCGAGATGGGGAAAGAGCGCGTAGGACTGGAACATCATCGCGGTGCCACGCTTGGCCGGCGGGAAATCGGTGACGACGGTGTTTCCAAGACGGATATCGCCCGATGAAATACTTTCATGACCCGCAATCATGCGAAGGGTCGATGTCTTGCCGCAGCCGGAAGGTCCTAGAAAGCAGCAATAGGAGCCGGCCGGAATCTTCAGGCTGATCGCATGCACGGCAGTCGTCGTACCGTAGACCTTCGAAACGGATGCTATATCGATCTCTGCCGCTTTCGACATCGTGTCTTCCTCTGTTTGAGAAAGACAATGCATCTGCCGTGCCAATTCTGGTGCAGTGCATCAATCCATTGTGAATAATGGCTTTTTTCGGAAATCTGTGAAAATTGCCTCGTGAGAAGCAAACATCTGTCTGCACATGAAATAGGCTTTTGTCTGCAATATCAGCATAAAATCGTATACAATTTAGCCGCTATTTTGCGGCAAATTCCGTTTAACTTTTGTAACGAATACGGCTACCATCACGCCGATTATCAGGTATTCGATTTCATGAACTCTACAGTCGACGCGCTTCAGACAACCTCCGATTCCACTGAAACCGGCGCTCAGCAGATCCGCGATGCCATTCGCGAAGCGATCGTCGAGCGCAGGCTTTCGCCGGGCACGAAGCTTTCGGAAAGCGATGTCGGCAATCTGTTCAATGTCAGCCGGACGCTGGCGCGCGCCGCCTTGCAGGCCCTTTCCTATGAAGGACTTGTCAATGTCGAGAAGAACCGGGGCGCTTTCGTAGCCTATCCTTCGCCAGACGAAGCCCGCCAGATCTTCGCTGCCCGTCGTCTGGTGGAGCCCGGGATTCTCAGCGAAGCGGCAAGGAGGATCACGCCTTCGGAGGTTCAGCACCTGAAACAGCTTCTGCTTGAGGAAGGCCGGCTGATGAACGAGCGCGGCCAGTCCGCACGCCGCGCCGAGATCAAGGCTTCGGGCGACTTCCATCTCATGCTTGCCTCGATCTCCGGCAATTTGATCATGCAGCGCTTCATGGAGGAGCTCATCGCACGTTCGTCGCTCGTGATCGCACTCTATGGCCAGTCAAGTGTGTCGAGCTGCGGCCATGCGGAACATGGCGACATCATCGCGGCCATCGAGCGCAACGATATCGAGACAGCGCGCCATCTCATGCTCCACCATATTTCGCACATCGAGGCGGATCTCGATCTGCGGGAGCGCAAGGGCTTCGGTCTGAAGGAAGCCTTCGAGCCTTAGAACGGACCGCGCACTGCGCCTTAACCGCAACTCGACACGCAATTCAAGTTGCGCAGTGTTATGCAGCCGTGGTCGGCTTGCCTTAGCTGAACTCCACGCTCATCTGCGCCAGATCGTCCCAAAGACTTTCGGCAAAACCCCGGAGTACGATCAGTTCGAACGCCTCTTCCTCGGTACGCGTCAGATGTACGGCAATATGACCGATGAGGGTCGTCGTTGACTGTCCAACGGCAAATTCGGCGAGTGCAAAATCCACAGCACTGCCCTTCGCGAGAACACGCGTTGCCATGTGACCGCGGATGGCAGTCCGCACGCGCCCATGGCTCTGATCCACTATATCTGCTTTGGGTTTCAATATCGCCTTCAGCTCGTTCAGTTCGGCAAACGGGAACGGTGTGGTGCCGACCGCAAACCATTGCCCTGGAGACAAAGTGCGTAGCGAGAGACCTGCTGCTTTGGCTTCTGTATCGAGTGCGGGCATGGTTGTGAAAGACGTATTCGCCAGCAGATGCAGAACCGTTCCTTCAGGGAGCGCTTCGATATACACGCCAGATCGGGCGATCGGCGGTCGGCCAGCCAATGCGGGGCGAAGCGTGACGCGGAATTCGGACATCGGATACCTCCCGGTTTAGGCGTGTAACTTTTCGTTAGCGGGATCGTAGAAGACTGGGCTGCACAGTCGGGCGGGCGTGAATTCGCTACGCAGACCGTTCCACACCAGCACTTCTTCTCCGTGGCGTTCTAAACCGCGGCGCACGAGGGCGAGGCCGATGGTCGAGCCAAGATGCGGCGAATAGCAGCTTGAGCTCACATAGCCCTGGTCGTTCTCCAGCGTCGGCGCCGCATCTTTCTCGAGAATATGCGAGCCGGTGCGGAAGCTCGTTGCCGTATCGAGCGGCATCACCCCGACAAGCTGATGGCGTTGTGGGTCGTTCAACCCCTCGCGTTCCAGCATCCGTTTGCCGATAAAATCCGGTTTCGTGGCCGAGACCATTTTTGCGAAACCGAGATCGCCCGGCACGACTGTACCGTTGATCTCGTTGTGGGTGACATGGCCCTTCTCGATACGCAACACTGACAGAGCCTCGACACCATAGGGCTGAATGCCGTGGTTGGCGCCGGCCTCCATGATCGCATCGGCGATGGCCTCTCCATAGCCGGCCGGCACGGCCAGTTCATAGGCCAGTTCGCCGGAGAAGGAGATGCGGAACAGGCGGCCATGCACTTGGCCACCGAAGAGCGAAACCTCCGACGCGGCCAAGAAGGGAAAGGCTTCGTTCGAAATATCGGCATCGACTATATGTTTGAGGATCGCTCGCGACTTAGGCCCGGCAATCGCCATCTGTGTCCACTGATCCGTCACTGAGGCAAGGCGGACGTCGAGTTCCGGCCAGAGCGCTTGCGCGCAAAATTCCAGATGATTTATGACGCCTGCGGCATAAGCCGTCGTCGTGGTCATGAAATAGCGGTTCTCATCGAGGCGACTCGTCGTGCCGTCGTCATAGATCATACCGTCTTCGCGCAGCATCAGACCGTAGCGGGCCTTGCCGACCGGCAGCTTGAGGAAGGCATTGCAATAGACCCGGTTGAGAAATTCGGCGGCATCCGCGCCGGTGATCTCGATCTTGCCGAGCATCGAGACATCGCAAAGACCGGCGTTGAGGCGGACGTTTCTGACTTCCCGGTCGACGCTTTCGCGCCAGCCGGTTTCGCCTGCCCGCGGGAACCAGGCGGAACGATACCAGAGGCCGGTTTCGACAAAGGTCGCGCCGTTCTTCTTCGCCCAGTCGTGCAGCGGCGATTTGCGCACCGGCTGGAAATGGCTGCCATGCGAGGGGCCGGTCAGCGCACCGAAGGAAACCGGTGTGTAGAATGGCCGGAAGGTCGTCGTGCCGACCTCGGCAGGAGAAATGCCGCGGGCTTTCGCGAGCAGGGCTATGGCATTGATATTGGAGAGTTTGCCCTGATCGGTCGCCATGCCGTTGGTCGTGTAGCGTTTGGCAAGCTCCACATGGCCATAGCCTTCCTGCACGGCAAGATGGAGATCCTTATGGTGGACATCATTTTGGTAATCGACAAAGGCCTTGCCGCGCGCGCCCGGTATGGTCCAGAGCGGCTTGGCCGGCGCCGTTAAGATCTCGCCGGAGACGGCGCCGAAATCGGGCCTTGTGGCGGTGAAGCCGAGTTCCTCCGCGATGGCCGCGCCCTTTGCGGCGCCGTCTTCTAAACAGGCTGCCAAACCGTCGATGCCGGCAGCGGCACCCGCCAGAGCCAATCCCTTCAGGCCCGATGGGGCCAGGAAAGCCGAAAGCTCGTCAGACCATTGCGGCTTGCCGCCGCGATGGCAGGCGAGGTGAATAACCGGGCTGAAGCCGCCGGACATGGCGAGCGCATCGACCTTCAGCGTTTCACTGCCGTTGCTGCCTTCGATGGTGATGCCGGACAGCGCCTTGCCGCCGGTGGCATCGCGGACGACCGCCCCCGAAATGATCCGTGCCCGGCCCTTGTAGGCGGAAGGTGCAGCCGTGCGACTGTCGATGATCGCCACTGGTACGATGCCGGCGGCTTCGAGATCCTGCGCCAGTGCATAGCCGCTGTCGTTGGTGGTGAAGATCGCCACCTGCCGGCCAGGCGCAACGCCGTAGCGGTTGAGATAGCTGCGCATGGCGCCCGCCATCATCACCCCCGGAATATCGTTGCCGCCGAAGACGAGCGGACGTTCTTCGGCGCCGGTGGCGAGCAGCGCCTGCTTGGCGACGATGCGCCAAAGACGCTCCACGGGAAGTTTGGCGGACGGGGTGGCGACATGCTTCTGAACGCGCTCGACGGCGCCGAAGACATTGCCGTCATACCAGCCAAAGACCGTCGTGCGCGGCATAACGGTGACATTCGGAAGGGCGTCGAGTTCGGCCAGTACTTCCTTCACGAAGGCCTGTGCCTTCGCTCCGCCGATCGCGGCAGTTTCCGACAACAGGCCGCCACCTGACTGCGAATGCTCGTCGGCTATGATCACCCGCGCGCCGGCACGCCCGGCTGAGAGCGCCGCGGCAAGGCCGGCAGCACCGGCGCCCACGACCAACAGGTCGCAATGCGCCCAGCTCTTCTCATAGCCATCCGGATCGGCTTCGTAGGTCGCCCGACCGAGACCGGCGGCGCGGCGGATGAAGGGTTCGTAGAGCTTTTCCCAAAGAGCCGCTGGCCACATGAAGGTCTTGTAGTAGAAGCCGGCGCCGAGGAAAGGCGACAAGAGGCTGTTCAGCGATCCGATGTCGAAATCGAGCGATGGCCAGCGGTTCTGGCTTTTCGCTTCCAGCCCCTCGTAAAGCTCCTGCATGGTTGCGCGCGTGTTGGGCTCGGTGCGCCCGCCCTGGCCGATCGTCATCAGCGCGTTGGGCTCGGCAGCACCGGCCGTCAGGATGCCACGCGGGCGATGGTATTTGAAGCTGCGGCCGACCAGAAGGCGGCCGTTCGCCAGCAGCGCGGAAGCGAGGCTGTCGCCTTCAAAGCCCTGCATGCGCTGGCCATCAAAGGAAAAGAGGAGGGGTTTGCTGCGCTCGATGAGCCCGCCAGCAGAGAGACGATGAGGGGTCATGCTGTCACCTCGCGGCGCTCGGCGGCATCGCGGCTTTCGAAAACCTCATGGGTTGCCGTGTCACGGGTCACCACCAGCCAGCGACGGCAGCCGGAGGTGTGGTGCCAGTATTCCTGATAGGCGCCGCGCGGATTGTCGCGCAGATAGACATAGTCGAACCAGGTTTCCCCGTCCGCTTCGGGCGAGGGGCGGCTTAGTGCGGCACCCTTGACGGTGAATTCTTCCTTGGGTCTTTTGCCGCAATGCGGGCAGGGGACGAGGCTGGCCATTTCGGTGTCCTTGCTACAGCGGATCAGTGCAGATTGGGTTGGGCGCCTTGGCCCTTTTCGTCGATCAGATAGCCGCGCTCGAAACGGTCGAGGCGCATCTGCCGCGTGGTGGGATGCGGCGTGTCCTTGGCCAGCAGATGGGCGAAGCAGAAGCCGGAAGCGGGCGTGGCCTTGAAGCCGCCATAGCACCAGCCGGCATTGAGATAGAGGTTGCTGATCGATGTCTTGTCGATGATCGGCGAACCGTCCATCGACATGTCCATGATGCCGCCCCAGGATCGTAGCAAGCGGACGCGCGACAGCGCCGGTATCATCGCCTTGCCGGCTTCTGCGACATGCTCGACGGTCGCGAGATTGCCGCGCTGGGCGTAGGAATTGTAGCCGTCGATATCGCCGCCGAAGACGAGGCCGCCCTTGTCGGACTGGGATACGTAGAAATGTCCGGCGCCGAAGGTGCAGACGCAATCGATGAAGGGCTTGAGGCCCTCGGAGACGAAAGCCTGCAGCACATGGCTTTCGATCGGCAGCTTCATGCCGGCCATTTCTGCGACGCGGGACGAGTTGCCGGCCGCCGCCAGCGCCAGCTTGCCGCAGCCAATGAAGCCTTTGGTCGTCTCGACGCCGACAACGCGGCCGTTCTCCTGGCGGATCCCCGTCACTTCACAGTTCATGATGATGTCGACACCCCGGCTGTCGGCGCCGCGTGCATAGCCCCAGGCAACACCGTCGTGGCGCACTGTGCCGCCGCGACGCTGCAGAAGCCCGCCCTGGATTGGGAAGCGGGCATTGTCGAAATCGAGGAAGGGCAGCATCGCCCTGATGGCGGTGCGGTCGAGAAGTTCCGCATCGACGCCATGTAGTCGCATGGCATTGCCGCGCCGCGTATAGGCATCGCGCTGCGCATCCGAGTGATAGAGGTTCACCACACCGCGCTGCGACACCATGGCGTTGAAATTGAAATCCTGTTCGAGCCCTTCCCAGAGCTTCATCGAAAGTTCGTAAAAGGGGTTGTTGCCTTCCAGCAGGTAGTTCGAGCGGATGATGGTCGTGTTGCGCCCGACGTTGCCGGAGCCGATATAGCTCTTTTCAAGAACGGCAACGTTGGTGATGCCGAATTCCTTGGCGAGATAGTATGCGGTAGCAAGACCGTGACCGCCGCCGCCTACGATGATGACATCATAATGCGGCTTGGGCTGCGGCTCGCGCCACGCGGCACCCCAGGTCCGGTTGCCTCGCAAGCCCTTCAGGAAAATGGATAGAGCCGAATATTTCATGTCCCGATCTCACGTTGATATCGATTGACCTAACATGCCTTCCATCGCAATTATTGCTGCAGAAGGACGCATTTTATGTGTTTTGGGACATGACCGACAAGAACGTGACACAAAGGATTGGGTTCGTACCGGTCCGCAATTTCGCTCTCATGAGCTACGCCTCGGCGACTGAACCGTTGCGAGCCGTCAATCTCCTCGCGGGCAGCCCTTTGTATGAGGTTGTTCCTCTTTCGGTGAATGCAGCTCCTATAAGCTGTTCTGCGGGGTTTGACCTGAAATGTCAGGACTTGGCCGAAACGGGAGACACCTTTCATACGATCTTCGTTTGCGCGGGCGGTGGTCCGGCGGACTGGGCCGGAGCAGATAGCCTTTATCCTCATCTGCGGAAGCTCGCTCGACAGGGCGTGAAGATTGGCGCGATTTCAGGCGGGGCCTATATGCTCGCGGCCGCTGGCCTTCTTGATCATCATGAATTTACGATCCACTGGGAATATGCTGCATTGTTGCGCGAGACCTTTCCTAACCTCACGCCACGGCAGACGAGATTCGTTATCGACGGAGCACGGATTACGTGCGGCGGCGGTGTGGCAGCATTGGATATGATGCACGCCCTCATCACCGATCGCATGGGAGCCGATTTCGCTCGACGAGTTAGCGATTGGTACCTTCACACCGCGGTCGGAGATTCGGTCGATCCGCAGAGAGGTTCGTCGGCCGAACGATTTGGGACCCATCATCGCGTCCTGCTTTCCGTTCTGGAGAAGATGGAGACCTCCATAGAAAACCCTCTTAGTCGAGATGCGATGGCGAAGTGGGCAGGCCTGAGTACCCGTCACCTGAACCGACTGTTTCTCGAGCATCAGGACACGACCTTTTCCAATGCCTACCGCGCGATACGCCTGAAGCATGCCCGGCGACTGGTGGAGCAGAGTGCCTTGTCGGTCTCACAAGTTGCCTTTGCGACGGGATTTTCCAACGCCGCACAGTTCTCGAATGCCTTCACGGCATTCTTTGGCTTGCGTCCCAAGGATGCACGAAACACCGCGAAGACTGCACGAAGCGCAGAATATGCTTTAGAGTAAGATTGAAGAATCCAATGACGCGGAAAGCGACCCATAAATGACTGCAGAAAAACTCGCGGAAGCGATGGCCGTAAAACACTGGCTTGATCAAAATCCCCATGCTGTCCGTGAACCACGTGAAAACAATCTTGAGCTGGCTATCGGCCACGCTGTCAAAGAGTGCCGGAAGAAGCTGAACATCACCATCGCGGATCTGGCGAGCGCAACGGGTGTTTCGTCGGGGATGCTCTCGAAGATCGAGCGGGGAAACATCTCCCCCTCGCTCGGCACTTTGCAATCTCTATCCAAGGCGCTCGGAGTGCCGATCACGACCTTTTTCCGTGGATACGAGGAGCCACATAAGGCGACGTTCGTGAAGTCGGGGCAGGGGCTGAATATCGAGCGAAGAGGCACGCGTGCCGGCCACCAGTATAGCCTGCTTGGACATATCGATAACAACACAACCGGCGTTTCGGTCGAGCCCTATCTCATCACGCTGACGACGGCGTCGGATGTCTTCCCGACATTCCAGCACGATGGCATGGAGTTCCTTCATATGCTCGAAGGTCGGGTTGTTTATCGTCATGGCGATCAGCTCTATGATATGGAGCCGGGGGATAGTCTTTTCTTCGACGCTGATGCTCCCCATGGGCCGGAACAGCTCGTCCAGCTTCCATGCCGTTATCTTTCGATCATTTCGTATCCAAACAAAGCTGGCAGCGAAGCCTGACCGGCTTCCAGCCCGTCGAGTTGCACCGATATCGCGGCCCTTGGCATCCTTGTGGTGCCAAGGGCCGCTGCTTTTGCACGCCGAATTTTCCCCGAACGCATCCCTGAAGTGTCGACTAAATGTGCATTTGCCCCGTTTTCCGGCGTATTTTTTATTCATGCTGCCCACTCTCTGACCAGAATGTTTCTTCTGACGAACTTTTGGTTCTTCTTAGTTGATATCGGATCATCTGCATGGTAGCTGTTTCTCCATCAACTGAACGGAGGGACGCGCTATGTGCGGCATTGTTGGACTGTTCCTCAAGGACAAGAGC
Source organism: Rhizobium sp. CB3090 (assembly GCF_029714285.1). Taxonomy (NCBI): domain Bacteria; kingdom Pseudomonadati; phylum Pseudomonadota; class Alphaproteobacteria; order Hyphomicrobiales; family Rhizobiaceae; genus Rhizobium; species Rhizobium sp. CB3090. Next base: position 1,555,894 of record NZ_CP121663.1, on the reverse strand, counting down.
CTTGAGCATCAGCTTGGAAATCTGCTCTCGGATATGCTGATCACCATGACGGATCGCGGGCCGGACTCGGCTGGTATCGCAATCTATGGGGGCTCTTCTGAGGGCCGGGCGAAAATTACGATCCAGTCCGCCAATCCGGGCGTGGACTTCGATGGCCTTGCCAGTGACCTTGAGAAGGCCGGCATCAAAGCCGAGGTGTCGATCAAGAGCACGCACGCGATCATCGAACTGGAAGCATCCAAGCTCGGAAATGTGCGCAAAGCGCTCGAAGAGATCCGCCCGGCAGTCCGTCTCATGGGATCGGGCGAAAGCGTCGAGATTTACAAGGAAATCGGTCTTCCAAAAGACGTCGTGGCGCGGTTCGACGTCCGCTCGATGAGCGGAACCCATGGCATCGGCCATACCCGCATGGCAACCGAATCCGCAGTCACCACGCTCGGCGCTCATCCGTTCTCGACCGGCGCCGACCAGTGCCTCGTGCACAACGGCTCGCTGTCCAACCACAATAACCTGCGCCGCGAACTAGTTCGCGAAGGCATGACCTTCGAAACGCAGAACGATTCCGAGGTCGCAGCCGCCTATCTGACGGCCGAAATGGCCAAGGGCAAGGATCTCGGCCAGGCGCTGACGGGCGCGCTCGACGATCTCGACGGCTTCTTCACCTTCGTCGTCGGCACCAAGTCCGGCTTCGGCGTCGTGCGCGACCCGATCGCCTGCAAGCCTGCTGTCATGGCCGAGACGGACCAGTATGTCGCCTTCGGCTCGGAATACCGCGCACTGGTCAACCTTCCCGGCATCGAGAATGCCCGTGTCTGGGAACCGGAGCCGGCAACAGTTTACTTCTGGGATCACGACAAGGCCGCCTGAGGGACGCCTGAAAAGTAGGAGCCGGCTCAGACCGTCTCCCGGAACAATGAGGATTCAATGCCCACATTCGATCTTTCCAACACCCCTCTTCGCGAACTGAACAGCGCGCTGCATGCCCTTTCCAAAGGTGCCAACGACACAGAATTCGAAGTCATCAACCCACGCGGCAGCCATGCCGTTGCCGTTGGTATCGATAGCCCCGTTACGGTCGCTGTCCGAGGATCGGTCGGCTATTACTGCGCCGGCATGAATGACGGCGGCAGGGTTACGGTTCATGGTTCGGCCGGTCCGGGTGTAGCTGAAAACATGATGTCCGGCACCGTAGTCATAGAGGGCGACGCCAGCCAGTATGCCGGCGCCACCGGCCGCGGTGGCCTGCTCGTTATCAAGGGCAATGCTGCATCGCGCTGCGGCATTTCGATGAAGGGCATCGACATCGTCGTTCATGGCAGCATCGGCCACATGTCGGCCTTTATGGGCCAGTCCGGCCATCTCGTCGTGCTGGGCGATGCCGGCGATGCGCTGGGGGATTCGCTCTACGAAGCCAAGCTTTTTGTCCGCGGTGAGGTCAAGAGCCTTGGTTCCGATTGCATTGAAAAAGAGATGCGACGGGAGCACCTGGAGAAGCTTGCCGAATTGCTCGACAGGGCAGGGGTCACTGGCGTCAGGCCCGAAGAGTTCAAGCGCTACGGCTCTGCCCGCAAGCTCTACAATTTCAACATCGATAACGCCGAAGCGTACTGAGGCGAGGGACACCCATGAGTTATCACAACCCTTATACCCCGCCACGCAAGTCTGCGACCTTCGACGATTATACGCTCGCCGAAATCCGCCGCGCCGCTGCGACAGGCATCTACGACATCCGCGGCGCTGGCACCAAGCGCAAGGTTCCGCATTTCGACGACCTGCTCTTCCTCGGCGCCTCGATCTCGCGCTATCCGCTCGAAGGCTATCGGGAGAAGTGCGATACGACCGTGGTGCTCGGCTCGCGTTTCGCCAAGAAGCCGATCACGCTCAAGACACCGATCACCATTGCCGGCATGAGCTTCGGTGCGCTTTCCGGCAATGCAAAGGAAGCACTCGGTCGCGGTGCGACGATCGCTGGCACGTCGACCACGACAGGCGACGGCGGCATGACGGATGAGGAACGTGGCCATTCGCAGACGCTGGTCTATCAATACCTTCCCTCTCGCTACGGCATGAATCCGAAGGACTTGCGCCGCGCCGACGCTATCGAAGTGGTGGTTGGCCAAGGTGCCAAGCCCGGCGGCGGCGGCATGCTGCTCGGCCAGAAGATCTCCGACCGCGTCGCCAATATGCGCAACCTGCCGAAGGGCATCGATCAGCGCTCGGCCTGCCGCCATCCGGACTGGACCGGTCCCGATGATCTCGAAATCAAGATCATGGAGCTGCGCGAAATCACCGACTGGGAGAAGCCGATCTATGTCAAGGTCGGCGGCGCGCGTCCCTATTACGACACCGCTCTGGCCGTGAAGGCCGGCGCCGATGTCGTCGTGCTCGACGGCATGCAGGGCGGCACGGCGGCGACGCAGGACGTCTTCATCGAGAATGTCGGGATGCCGACACTCGCCTGCATTCGCCCGGCTGTTCAGGCGCTGCAGGACTTGGGCATGCATCGGAAGGTGCAGCTCATCGTTTCGGGCGGCATCCGCTCGGGCGCTGACGTTGCCAAGGCGCTGGCGCTGGGCGCCGACGCGGTCGCGATCGGCACGGCGGCACTCGTCGCGATCGGCGATAACGATCCACGCTGGGAAGAGGAATATCAGAAGCTCGGCACAACTGCCGGCGCCTATGATGATTGGCATGAGGGCAAGGATCCGGCCGGCATCACGACCCAGGACCCGGAACTCGCGAAGCGGCTTGATCCGGTTGCGGCCGGGCGCCGCCTTGCCAACTACCTCAAGGTCATGACGCTCGAAGCTCAGACGATCGCGCGCGCCTGCGGCAAGAACCACCTGCACAACCTGGAGCCGGAAGACCTGGTAGCACTGACGATCGAGGCATCGGCCATGGCGCAGGTGCCGCTCGCCGGCACCAATTGGATCCCCGGCAAGACCGGTTTCTAAAAAACGCCCGGCCGGGTGCGTTTGGGAGGATGCGGCCGGCCTCACCAGCAAGTGTCTAAGATCAACATAAGGGGACAAACGTGACACTGGACCTCTCGCAATACGCCTCCGAAAGAGGCATCAAATATTTCATGATCAGCTACACCGACCTGTTTGGCGGCCAACGCGCCAAGCTGGTTCCGGCGGAAGCCATCGCCGATATGCAAAAAGATGGTGCCGGCTTTGCCGGCTTCGCCACCTGGCTCGATTTGACGCCTGCCCATCCCGATCTGTTCGCGGTTCCCGATGCTTCCTCCGTCATCCAGCTACCGTGGAAGAAGGACGTTGCATGGGTTGCAGCCGACTGCGTTATGGAAGATCAGCCTGTTGAACAGGCTCCGCGTGTGGTGCTGAAGAGACTGGTCGCTGAAGCAGCGAAAGAAGGGCTTCGGGTAAAAACCGGCGTGGAGCCGGAGTTCTTTCTGATCTCCGCGGATGGCTCCGTGATTTCAGACCAGTTCGATACCGCCGAGAAGCCCTGCTACGATCAGCAGGCCGTTATGCGTCGCTATGACGTCATTGCCGAGATCTGCGACTACATGCTCGAACTCGGCTGGAAGCCTTATCAGAACGACCACGAGGACGCGAACGGCCAGTTCGAGATGAACTGGGAATATGACGATGCTCTGAGGACTGCGGACAAGCACTCCTTCTTCAAGTTCATGGTCAAGTCGATCGCCGAAAAGCACGGCCTTCGCGCCACGTTCATGCCGAAACCTTTCAAGGGCCTGACTGGAAATGGGTGCCATGCCCACATCTCGGTTTGGGACATCGAGGGCAAGGTAAACGCCTTCGCGGATAGGGAAATGCCCTTTGGTCTCTCAGCTCAGGGTAAAACCTTCCTCGGCGGCATCATGAAGCATGCTTCGGCGCTGGCCGCCGTTACCAACCCAACGGTCAATTCTTATAAGCGGATCAACGCGCCGAGGACGATCTCGGGCGCGACTTGGGCGCCGAATACCGTCACCTGGACCGGCAACAACCGCACGCATATGGTGCGCGTGCCTGGCCCGGGTCGCTTCGAACTCCGCTTGCCGGATGGCGCGGTAAATCCGTATCTCCTGCAAGCGATCATTATCGCTGCCGGCCTTTCAGGCATTCGATCGAAAGCCGATCCCGGCTGCCACTATGATATCGATATGTATCGTGACGGCCATACCGTGACCGATGCTCCAAAGCTGCCCCTCAATCTTCTCGACGCGCTGCGTGAATACGAAAAGGACGAAGAATTGCGAGCTTCGCTTGGTATGGAATTCTCCTCCGCTTACCTCAAGCTGAAGCACGGCGAATGGAACACCTATTGCTCGCATTTTACCGAGTGGGAGCGGAGCACCACTCTGGACATTTGAGTTCTCCCCGCCGCATCCGCGGCTATCTGGCCCGTGCCACCGGCACGGGTCCTTCTTCTTTATTCGGATAGTCTCATGTCTCAATACATTCTGACGGTTTCATGCAAGTCGACCCGCGGCATCGTCGCTTCGATATCGGGTTATCTTGCCGATAAAGGCTGCAACATCATCGACTCCTCGCAGTTTGACGATCTTGAGAACTCCAGGTTCTTCATGAGAGTGACCTTCGTCTCGGAAGACGGCGTAACCCAGGCAGAAATCCAGGAGGGTTTCGAGAAAGTCGCCAAGAAATTTGAGATGAGCTTCGAATTGGTCGACGCATCGCGTCGGATGAAGGTTATCCTCATGGTTTCCCGCTTTGGGCATTGCCTGAACGACCTTCTCTACCGTTGGCGCATTGGAGCGCTACCGATCGACATCGTCGGGGTCGTGTCCAACCATCATAACTATCAAAAGCTGGTCGTGAACCACGACATTCCTTTTCACCACATCGCCGTGACCAGAGCCAACAAACCCCAGGCCGAGACGCGTTTGATGGAAGTCGTCGAGCAATCAGGCGCCGAACTGGTCGTTCTTGCCCGCTACATGCAGATTCTTTCGGATGCGCTTTGCCAGAAGATGTCAGGCCGCATCATCAACATCCATCACTCGTTCCTGCCGAGCTTCAAGGGCGCCAACCCTTACAAGCAAGCCTATGAGCGCGGCGTGAAGCTGATCGGCGCCACGGCTCACTACGTCACCGCCGATCTCGACGAAGGTCCGATCATCGAGCAGGATACGGTGCGCATCACCCATGCGCAGTCCTCTGAAGACTATGTTTCTCTCGGACGAGACGTTGAAGCCCAGGTGCTGGCGCGAGCAATTCACGCCCATATTCATCATCGCACCTTCATCAATGGCAACCGCACCGTCGTATTCCCGGCAAGTCCCGGCTCCTATGCCTCCGAGCGAATGGGATAAGCCAGGTGAGCTTATTCGGCCGCAAGCCGAGTAATTTCGCCGGACCCCTTACTCGAAGGCCCAGAACCCTTACTCGAAGGCATAGTGCGGGAGCCTGAAATCATCGCGCATTTGGCGCCCCAGCAGCAAATTGGCCATCGGCGGCAGATCGATCAGTGAAGTCAGCCCATTGCGAAACGCAATCCCAAAACCGGTCTTTGGAACGAAATATGAAGCAAACCGGGCTGCTGTCTTCTGTTTGTTCTCCAGGAAAGGCATCATGGCCAGCTGATAACGAGCAAGACCTGCCACAGGATTATTGCTTGCGCGCGCAAGCTCGCCGGCAAGCACATAGGCTTCAGTCATGGCCAGTCCCGATCCTTCGCCGGCTAGCAGCGATACACAAGCTGCGGCGTCGCCGAGCAAGGCGGTCCGCCCCTTTATCCAATTGCGCATTCGAATTTGACTGACGCGATCGAAGTAGATCTCCTCTGCCGCGTCCATCGCCTCCAATATTTGCCGACACTCCCAGCCGGCATTGCGGAACGCATCATGCAGAGCCGCCTTTCTTCCCGCATCGGTGATCGGTACCTCACCAGATTCGTGATCGCGATATATGAACAGAAAGAGTGTCGTATCGTTCCGCATGGAAAACCGTGAGACTTGCCGGCCCGGCTCCGCGTAGCTGATATAAATCAATTCATCGCGCGGCCGATACCCGGAAATCTCAAATGCCGCGGCCTTGTAGCCCAGATAGAGCTCGAATTGCTCCTCTTGTCCAAACCGAAGTTCACGGACATGCGAATGCAACCCATCAGCGCCGACCATAACGTCAAAGTTGCGGTCAGGGCCGCGATCAAAGCCAACACGAATACCGGAAGCGTCTTCATCGATGGTGGCGATGCTATCGCCGAAGATCGTTTCAACCTTGCCGTCGATCGCCGTATAAATTGTGGCCGCAAGGTCGCTTCTCCTTAAGCTGACGAAACGCTTTCCCAACACCCGCCGTATTGCGTCCGTGGTAAAACCGCCCCGCCGCCGACCGTCGCGGCCGACAAAACGTACTTCTTTGACGCAATAACCGCATTCTTGCAGACGAGGGACAATGCCCATCATCGTTGCCACGTCATAGCCATGGCCCCAGAAGTCGATGATATATCCGCCTGATCGGAGCCTTGGTGCCCGCTCGATCAGCACCGGCTCGTGACCGTAACGGCGGAGCCAATAGGCCAATGTCGATCCGGCAATGCCGGCTCCGCTGATTGCAATTTTCATGGGCCATCCTTTTTCTCGTACAAGCCGGCCTGCCGGTTCTGGTTGCCGAGGCATCACGTTTCCGGACGTTTCGGTTTCTCCATGTTCGGCTCGTTACGAGCGCAGCCCAGTGCGATAAGTGACGGTTCGCTTAGGTCCGAGCTAATTCGGGCTATCTATTTATATCATTGCATGATACTTCATGAAAGTCGAAGAAATTAGCGATTCTGAACATGGAATGAACGACGGGATAGTTCAGTGATTTATTCGAGAGAAAATCCCGGAAATGATAAAATAAAATTCGAAAATTTCAAAAGAAATTGAAATTATATTGCATTGCGGCGAAATCGTGCCATTTCGTAAAGTTGGGCGATTTCATGGCGGAGACGTTGAATGAAGCATCGAATACTCATTGTCGAGGATAACCCTCTGATCGCCATCGACCTTCAGGAGACTATTCACGAACTGGGGTATCCGACATCGGGGATTGCCCATGATTTCGACAGTGCGAGACGGCTGGCGCCGCACTCCGATTTTGCCTTGGTGGATGTAAATCTCAGCGACGGCGAAACCGGTCCTCGTATCGGCCGATATCTTTCCGATGAATTCGGCATTGCCGTCGTTATGGTCACCGGCAACCCGGAAGCCGTGCAAAGTGGCATTTCCGGCATTGTCGGCGTTGTTTCAAAGCCGGTTACTCCGATCATAATTCAAATGCTTCTGGAATTTCTGCATGGCCGAAGGAATGGAAGTTTAGGTCCGCCTCCGCCCGCCCTGCGATTGTTCGCACCAAACTAGAGGAGCAAACCTCGGCCGCTCGAGCGAAAAACCGGAGGCGTCATGAATGAGCGTCAAGCGATAGCCGTCCTGTCGTCATACCTCGAGCATCTGCTACGATTACACGGTGTCCTCGACAAATACGGTGAGATCAAATTAGACAACGCAGGCCGCTTGCCGGTTGAGATACGAGACAGACTGGACGGCTTCATCGAGAATGCCGCGGAACTCAGGGGTCTCATTAACATCGGCCGTGACGCCCGCCGAGGCGAACCGATTTCTCCTGCAGTTGCTAATGCAGCTCGATTGATGGCCGAAGAAGTCTGCCGCGCGCTCTCGGGGAGCGATGAACTTCCGGAAGCCAGACTCCACCGATGCGGCACGCTTAAGCCATGGACAAGAGGATCCTAAAATGATGCGAGAATGAACTGAAACTGACGCGAAAATGATTTTGGAATGTTGACATACTGATCCTTCGAACTAGTTCCCGCTGAGACGCAGGGGTTCGCCTCATCGACTGCAACCGTGCAACTCGTACAGCCGTACCAAGCCGTAAGGGATTGATACGGAAGGGATATCTGTGCGGTATAGCCGCGTCACAGTGCAATGGGGACGTCAATATCGTATGACTAGCATCAGCGGACGGCTCGTCAAGGGAAGCATGTGGTTAAGCCTGTCTCGGACGATCGTGAACGGGCTTGCGACCCTCAGCACGTTCGTATTGGCACGGTATTTGGCGCCCTCTGATTTCGGCGTGGTCGCTCTCGGCATGACGATACTCTTGATCGTTACGACGGTGACAGAGCTCTCGCTTTCCGAAGCGCTAATCCGTCATACGGCCCCGGACGAATCCCATTTCAGTGCTGCCTGGACCCTCAATGCCGCGCGCGGGCTGGCGATCTGCATTCTGTTTGCGATCTTTGCTTATCCGACCGCCGTCCTGTTCAACGAGCCGAGATTGACGGGCGTAATGCTCGCGCTGGGTGTCAGCATGCTGATGGGCGGTCTTACCAATCCGCGTCGCATCATGCTCCAGCGCGATCTGATCTTCTGGCAAGAATTCGTGCTTGCCGTTTCGCAGAAGTTCGCCGGCTTTACTGCCTCGGTCGCGATAGCGGTGATCTATCAAAGCTATTGGGCGCTGGTCATCGGCACCCTCATAAGCCAGGCGACGAATGTCATAGTCTCCTATCTGGTGCTGCCCTTCCGGCCCAGGATTACCTTTCAGCACATGCGGGAGTTCTTCTCCTTTTCCGCCTGGCTCACCGCCGGCCAGATCGTCAGCACACTCAACTGGCGCTTCGATTATCTGCTGGTCGGCAAGATGCTCGGCGGAATCCAGCTCGGCTATTATTCGGTGGGAAGCAATCTCGCCATGATGCCGACGCGGGAAGCGACCGCACCGCTGACACAGACGATCTATCCGGCTTTTGCCGGCATTCATAACGACCCCGGCAGGCTCGCCGCTGCCTATCAGCGCGTGCAGGCGCTGGTCGCCGCCGTTGCGCTTCCAGCCGGCATCGGCGTTGCTGTAACCGCCGATCCGCTGGTCAGGCTTGCGCTGGGTGACAAGTGGGCGCCGGTCATCTTCATCATCCAGTCGCTTGCCTCTGTCTTTGCGCTGCAGACGCTTGGCTCGCTGGTGCAACCACTCGGCATGGCGAAGGGCGAAACGCGGGTGCTGTTCGTCCGCGATGCCCAGATGTTCTGCCTGCGGGTGCCGATCATGGTCGCCGGTCTGATGCTCTATGGCCTTCCAGGGGTCATCCTCGGCCGCGTGTTCACCGGCTTGTTCAGCACTCTCGTCAACATGATGCTCGTACGGCGCTTCACGGGGATTTCCGTGTCGAAGCAGTTGTCCGTCAACCTTCGGGCGCTCGTCAGTGTTGCAGTCATGGCAGCCGGCGTCTCGCTCGCTTCGAGCCATTTGGCGTTTACGGACGACAAGGTCGTGCTCGTGACGCATCTCGCAATACTGATCCTGCTTGGCGGCCTCATCTACTGCGGCACAACCTTCCTGCTGTGGATGTTGATGAAGCGGCCGGCCGGCCCGGAAACCGAGGTCCAAACCATACTCGGGAAAGTGCTGCCGAGACTACATCTCGCCTGAAGAAGGTGCGGCCGATCACGGCTGGACTGCCTTGTCATCTAAACGGGGAATGGGGAAATGACATTGCAATCAAATCGAACCTTGATCACGAAATTGGAAAGCATGGTCCACGATTGCCTCAAAGACTACATCAGCCATGATGAGCCTTTGGCAATCCTCGACTTTCCGGACATCCGCAACTGCGGCGACTCGGCCATTTGGTTGGGCGAGATGGCCTATCTGAAGAAACGGTACGGCAAGCGGCCGACCTACGTGTCGAGGATCGATGATTTCTCGCCTGAGCAGCTTAACCGCATCATGCCGTCCGGCCCGATCTTCATTCATGGCGGTGGCAATTTCGGTGACATCTGGGATGCGCATCAGGATTTCCGCGAACGGGTGCTGGAATGCTTTCCCGACCGTCAGATAATTCAGTTCCCACAATCCATCCACTACAAGTCCCGGTCGCGCGTGGAAGAGAGCGCTCGCGTCATCGGACGCCACAAGAATTTCGTTTTGCTGGTGCGCGACGAGGAGTCGAAGGAATTCGCCCTGAAGCATTTCGATTGCGAAGTGCGGCTTTGCCCCGATATGGCCTTCTGCATTGGTCCTATCGAGCCGGAGGTATCGGAAATTCCGGTTTTGGCCATGCTGCGATCCGACCTCGAAAAGGTCGGAAATGCCGACCTTTCCGCCTATCCCGATATTCCGAAAGAGGACTGGACCACCGAATCCGCGAGAAGCGTGCGCCTCTCCAAGGCGCTTGGCGCGGCGACGGCTCTTCTGGCTCTCAAACCCGCCGAAATACGGCTGTGCAAACTCGACGCGGCCGCCCATAATCGACTGCGTCGCGGCATCCGCCAGATCTCTCGCGGCCGCACGATCGTCACCGACAGGCTGCATGTTCACATCTGCTCCCTGCTGCTCGGACGGCCCCATGCGGTGCTGGATAATAACTACGGCAAGATACGTCGGTTCATGGCCGCATTTTCGGGCGGTACGGATCTGGCTTACAAGGCGACATCGCTTGACGATGGGATCGCATGGGCACGCTATAAGGCCGATCAATCGCTAGTGCCTGCCGCTTAACTGGTGTGCGGGATGCAGGCTCGAAAGCGGCCTGTCAGGCGTGAGGAAGACAGGACGGCCAGCCTCGAACAGGACGGCATCCATAAGGTTTTTATCTCAACACGGGATCGTCGAGAGCGCTGGCTCCGGACAACATGAGATCGCAATAGAGAGTCCGCTGCGCAAACGCGGCGGCAGCCATGCCACGCTCGGGGTAGATGCTCGAAACATCGAAGGACGATGCTGCCAAGGCGCGCTTCTCCCGACACCGGGCCACGATCGAGGCAAGACTGTCGGAATCCTGTTTGCGCTTTTCCAGCCACGCCGTAGTCGCCGACGGAGGGAGGATCGCCGATCGCTGCGGAATGACGGCGCGTGCTTGCAAAGATCAGGCGCGCTATCAAAGACAAATGCAACGACGCAAAGCTCAGTGTGAGTGATTTCGACGCGGCCACCTGCTATGCCATGGAACTCCTGGAGGCGGCCGAAGAGAAAGTAGATCTGGACCAGCAGGCAAGCTGCAAGCGAAAAAAACGTCCGAAAACAGCGTTCAAGTTCACGCTCGAACATAGTCGTGGCGGATCGATATTGCCGCGTCCGTCGAATGCTCTTGCACAACGGTTTGGCAGGAAGCCGCCAAGGTGATGCTCCACCTGCTTCGATATATCATGAGCGCGATGCCACAATCCGCGGTCAACGCATTTTTTAGCGCAGTGGCCGGAGGTACTCAGAAGCGATAGTTCCGCCGGTCATGGCGCCGATGACCAAGCTTGAAATCACCGGATGTCGCGGATCGCACCATCAAGATCTCACCAATTGTCTCGTAGTTGATGAGGCCGGACAGCGAACCGGCGTCATCGACCACCGCCACCACAGGGGCATCTTCCTCCCGCATGCGCCGTAAGCCTTCCTTCAACGGAGAGCGATAATCGATTTCCGGTATGTTGCTCCGCATGGCCTGAGTGACGGGCGTCCCAGGCCCTTGCTCCTTCAGCGCCGTGATGATGCTGTTGCGGGTCAGCAGGCCCATCAGGCGCCCATCAGATCCCACGATAGGAAAATCGCCTTGTGTCGTCGCAAGCATCCTGTCGACAGCCTCTTCGATGGAGGCAGAGCGTGACAGGGTCTCGAATTCGGTAATCATCACATCGGACACGCAGACATGAGCAGCGACATCCTCGATCTGCGCTTCCCGTTCCTCGCTGGTCGCGGCAAGATAGACAAAGATCGCAATCACGATGAGCCAGGGATTGTAAAGCAAGCCGAAGAGACCGAGCGCGAAGGCGATGCCCTGTCCGATCGCTGCGGCAATCTGTGTGGCCCGAACCCAGGGCAGCCAGAAGCACAGAACGGCACGCAGAACTCGGCCGCCATCCATCGGAAACGCCGGGATCAGATTAAACAACATAAGAAAGATGTTGACGCCGGCCAATCTAACGAGAAAGCCGATGCGGGGATCCTGAGGCTCGAAAGCCTGGTCCAGACTTCCTGTTCCTCCGAGCGCCGCAACGATCAGTGCGGTTATGGCAAGGTTCACCAGCGGGCCGGCGATGGCGATCAACATCTCTTGCCGTGGTTCCTTGGGAAGTCGCTCGAGGGTCGCCACGCCTCCGATCGGCAGCAACATTATCTGGGGCGTCTTGATGCCGAAGCGACGCGCAACGGCGATATGACCAAACTCGTGCAGTAATACGCAGCCAAATACCGCAACGACAAAGGCCAGTCCTTCCCAAGCCGCTCGCGCTCCACTGATTTGATAGTGGGCCAGCCATATCCAGACGAGCAGGACGACAAAAGTCATATGCACCCGGATCGCGGTTCCAGCGATCGTGCCGATCTTGATTGACCATCTCATGCCTTAATCCTCATCTGAACTTAACGTGCTGTCATGTCGAGCGATGCCTACGGTCTCGACGCACTTCGGGCCGCGCAGTGCGGATCCGTTCAGGGTGCAACGCAATTGCGATCACCGGAACTTCTGAAGATAAGGCCTGACATCCGGCCCGCAAGATATTGGCTGGCAAGATCGGCGGAAGTCACGGGCGAGCCGTCCTGCTGGCACTTAGAAAGGTGCCGCTTTTTTCAGGGGAGCCGATGGCTTCGCCGGCTCTTCGAACGATCAGCATCAATGCCCCGACAGGCTGTCGTCGCGAGGAGAGGTCCATCGCACCGCTTTCCATGATATTCTAATACTGATGTTTTCGTGGAACACGAGACCTGCCACGTCATTGATGCGCGTCAATGCGGTACGTGCCATCTGTGAAACGATGGCGCATCCCGTTGGAGCCGCCACGCGAGAGGTTGGCATATGATCACCGAAGACCAATCCGAAACTATCGCCTTCATCGAGCACGTGCTTTCCCGAACAGGCCCGGTCGAAACGATCGAGACGCATATCTCCCGCATATTTCTTGCGGGAGACCGCGCCTATAAGATGAAACGGGCCGTAAGACTGCCGTATGCCGATTTTTCCACGGCCGAACGAAGGCTGGCGGCCTGCCAGAAAGAGGTGCAGTTGAATAGCCCGACGGCTCCGGGCATCTATCTCGGCGTTCGCGGTATTTCGCGTACGAATGACGGCAGCATGGCCTTTGACGCCGGTGGGCCGTTCGTCGATGCGTTGGTCGAGATGCGGCGTTTCGATCAATCCGCCTTATTCGACCGTATCGCGGGTGCGTGTGGGTTGACGACGTCGTTGATGACGGCGCTCGCACAAGCCATCGTCGATTTCCACCGACGCGCACCGGTCATTCGCGCGGGCGGTGGCGCGGCTAACGTAGAGGCGGTGCTGAAGGTCAACGAGGCGGGCTTCGCGACAAGCCATGTTTTCTCTGACGAAGAGGTCGAACAGTTGACTGCGGCTTTCAAGCGTCGACTTGCGGCCCTTTCGGAGTTGTTGGACAAGCGCGAGGCGGCCGGCAAGATCAGGCGCTGCCACGGCGACCTTCATTTGCGCAATATTTTCCTGCTCGATGGCAAGCCTTGCCTATTCGACTGCATTGAATTCAACGACCAGATTGCCACCGTCGACATTCTCTACGATCTCGCTTTTCTGCTGATGGACCTTTGGCATCGCGGATATCCGCAATTTGCGAACCTTGTCATGAACCGCTATCTCGATGAGACCGGTGAGGACGATGGTTTCTCCGCGCTGCCGTTTTTCGTTGCTTTGCGCGCTGCGGTTCGGGCGCATGTGATCGCTACCCAGGCAGAGGAAGCGGACGCTCATGCGCCGACCCTTGCAGCCGAGGCTCGTTCATATTTCCGGCTTGCATACACATTGCTGCAGCCCGCTAAGGCGCAGCTCGTTGCAATTGGTGGCCTTAGTGGATCGGGTAAAACAACGCTTGCCGAGGCATTGGCACCGCGCCTTGGCCTCGCCCCCGGTGCGCGTATCGTCGAGAGCGATCGCGTGCGCAAATCCATGCACGGCGTTTCGCCGGAGACGCGGTTGCCGCCGGCAGCCTATCGTGCCGAGGTTTCGGCCAAAGTCTACCAGGAGCTTGGCCTGCGCGCACGCTTCATCCTGGCGGAGGGCGGCTGCACTGTAGTCGATGCCGTTTTCGATAAACCCGGCAATCGGCGGATGATTGAAGAGGCCGCAGGTGAACGAAGGCGCCTCGTCTCCGGTTTCTGGCTTGAGGCCGATCCGGCCTTGCTTTGGCAGCGTGTCGAGGCGCGAACGGGTGGGTGTTCAGACGCGACGGTGGACGTCCTGGCTCATCAACTGTGGAAAGGTAGCGGCGCGGTCGACTGGATCAGGCTGGAGGCGGCCCTTCCCGCAGAAAAACTCGCCGACGAAATCTTGCGTCACCTTGCTATAAAAGAGGCCGACTTTGTTTCGGTGGCCGCTGACATCTGAGGAGACGGCGACTGACTCGTTGATAGGAGTAGCCGTCACGACCGGGTTGAAACCGGCGTATGCTCAACAAGTTAGAACTTTGACCCTTTCTACGCAGTCCTGCGGTCGTCATGCGCCGGCGATGACTGCACAGCCGATTGGACAGGCATTCGATGTTGGTTGCCGTCAAACAGAGGTGCTTTATATTAGTGAAAATCCATATAAATGGACACTTCTGCGTTCGGTTGGAAGTTTGCATCTCGTCCCTCGGAGATCGGATCATGTTTGAAGATCGAATGGAAGCAGGGCAGAAGCTTGCAAAGGCGCTCCGTCACCATCGCAATCACGATGTCGTCGTTCTTGGGCTACCTCGAGGCGGTGTTCCAATTGCATTTGAAATTGCCAAGGCCTTGCATGCGCCTATGGACATTGTTTTCGTGCGGAAAATCGGCCTCCCCAGTGCGCCGGAGATTGCGATGGGCGCTGTTGTGGATGGTGCCCGCCCCCATATCTTCAGGAACGAGGCGGTCATCCAACGCGTCAGCGTGACGGAGGAGGTCTTCCAATCTGCGGTTGAAGATGAGTTGCGCACGATCGCCAAGCGAAAGGCTGTATTTAAGGATGTTCTGCCTCGCAGGGACATAAAGGGCAAAACGGTTATCTTGGTTGACGATGGCCTGGCGACCGGCTCGACAATGAAGGCTGTCCTGTCGGCTATTAAAGAGAGCGACGTTGGCCACACCATTATTGCCGTTCCTGTGGCGCCCGCCTCAGCAATCTCCGCTCTTGAAAACGAAGCAGATGAAATCATCTGCCTGGAGGCGACGCATTTCTTTCGGGGCGTCGGCGGTTTTTACCGCCATTTTCCTCAGCTCTCCGACGACGATGTGATCGGATATCTCCGCCCACAAATGCTTGCACAGAGTTGAGGACACGACCTTTTTCATCAATGCTAAGCTGCCAATATCGACGGCGGCGGAATTGGAAAGGATCCGGCACCCCTCATTAAACAGGAACTTAGCTTCAGGGAACAGTCCATGCGGGCAATGGTGATGGAAAAGGTTGGCGCACCGTTGCGCATGATGGAACGGCCGGATCCTGTGCCCGGAAAGGACGAGCTTTTGGTGCGTGTCGAGGCTTGTGCTATCTGTAGAACGGATTTGCATGTGTTTGACGGCGATCTGCCCAACCCTAAACTTCCGCTCATTCCCGGCCATGAAATCGTCGGCATTGTCGAAGGGGTTGGGAAAAACGTGTCTCCAGCAAGGATAGGGCGAAGGGTCGGCGTGCCCTGGCTTGGCCATTCTTGCGGCGAGTGTTCTTTCTGCCTGAGGGGGCAGGAGAATCTCTGCGACAAGCCCTTATTTACGGGCTACACCCGTGATGGCGGCTTTGCCACCCATACGGTCGCGGATGCTGATTTCGCCTTCGACCTCGATGAGGAGGCCGATCCCGTCGCTCTGGCTCCGTTGATGTGCGCAGGTCTCATTGGCTGGCGCTCGCTGAAGCAAGCTGGCGATGCGAAGCGCATTGGACTCTATGGCTTTGGCGCGGCCGCGCATATCATCTGCCAAGTTTGCCGGTGGCAAGGAAAAGAAGTCTATGCGTTTTCACGACCCGGAGATGACACTGCCAAGCAGTTCGCGCTTAGTCTCGGCGTGAAGTGGGCAGGCGGTTCCGATCAATCGCCTCCGGTGCTCCTCGATGCGGCAATCATCTTCGCTCCCGTCGGCGAGCTCGTTCCTGCTGCGTTGAAGGCGATCCGAAAAGGCGGGCGCGTGGTCTGCGGCGGCATTCACATGAGCGATATCCCATCAATGCCCTACCGCCTGCTATGGGAAGAGCGAAGCATCATATCCGTCGCAAACCTTACGCGTCAGGACGCCCGTGAATTCTTCCCGATTGCTCGCGAGGCGATGGTCAAGACGCATACGAGCGTTTATCCCCTTGCCGAAGCCAACGCGGCCGTTGCCGACTTGCGGGCGGGCCGAGTGAGCGGCGCGGCCGTGCTGAAGCCAGAGTAGACGAACAGGCATAATACTCGATAAAGCGTCATCCCTACCCCTTGCTCCATTGGAGTGTCCCGCTTTACACCTGATCAAGCGAAGGCTTGTGAAGTTGCTGCTGCGAATTGATCGCACCTCAGCTTGCCTCACTCGCCTGGTCGCGGGCACAGTCGACGCAATAAGGCGTAAATGGCAAAGCTTCCAACCGCTTTTCACTGATGGGCGCATCGCAGAGAACGCATTTTCCGTATTGTCCATTGTCGATACGGGACAGCGCGGCCATGATCGCTCTCAGTTCTTCACGCCCGCTGCGTTCCAGTTGCGCCAGGACCTCTTCATTCTCCAGCTCGACCGCGCGCTCATCGCTGTCGTCGTCGAGCGGCTGACTGATGTCATTGTCGATGGCGCCAAGGCGCTGTTCGATCGAGCGGCGGCGAGTTTCAAGATTTTGTCTGAAGTGTTCTATATTCATTTCCTTGCCTCGTTGCTCGGTGAGGAATTCAGATGGCATGTCCTTCAGACGCGGCCGTGAAAGAAGACTCGTTGCTTCCCGGCGCGATTTCAGGTAGGCACTACAGATGATCGCACCACCCCTAAAATAGGTCCCTACCGCTCCGCCCGACGAACTCGGTTGGCAATTCCTTTGGTGTGGGCTTCCTTCAGGAAGCGATCGGCGCTCAAGATGTCGACGAGCATGTCATCACCCAGGCATTGCCCCAGAGCGCAGCAAAACTTACTGTGAAACCATGCGGGCGCGGGGGATAGTACAATAATCTTCCATTGATCGCTGCGCCAGCGATCAATGCGGAAATCAGCTTCCGAAGACTGCGGAGTATGGAATCCGGCTCCAGCCAACAGAGCTTCCGTCGTACGTGATATGTCCATGTTCATGGCTCCAGTCCTCGCTTGGAAGTGCGCCTAGTCCGACAGCTCCGCAGGTCGAGCGTTCAGGTGCATCGCATTGCGAACAGGTTCTGCTTCCCTTTCCTATGGACAGAAATCTTAGGTGTGCCCGGCTGAGCCGTCATTGATGCGGGTCAATATGCATTGCCGCGTGTCCACATGCCTCTTCCAAAAAAAGGCGAGGCGGGTCCGGGTGATTTGCTTCGTTAACTTGACACTTATATGATAAGTGATATGAAGAGATTCAAGCCGAATTATTGAGAGTCCGCTGCTGCAGAGGACAAAAGTGGGGAATGAGATGGTGAACAACGCACCGCGAAACTGCCGGGTCGGGGTCGACATCGGCGGCACCTTTACCGATATCGCGCTCGATCTGGGAGGGGCGCTTCACTCGACGAAGGTCCTGACGGACTACACGGCGCCCGAGCGCGCGATCCTGAAAGGTGTAAGGGCGGTCGTCGATATGGCGGGCATTGCGCTTTCGGATATCGACATTCTCATTCACGGCACGACCCTTGCTACCAATGCGCTGATCGAGCGGCGCGGCGCGAAAACCGCCTTCGTGACGACGGAAGGTTTTCGCGATGTGCTGGAAATGCGCACCGAGAACCGCTTCGAGCAATATGATCTCGATATTTCCCTGCCGCCGGCCCTTATTGCACGCGCCGATCGCTTCGTGGTTCGTGAGCGCGTCGATGCGTCGGGCAAGGTCCTTCTGGCGCTTGACGAGGCCTCGGTAGCGGCTGTCGTCGAAAAGATCGCCGAAGGAGGCTATGAGAGCGTCGCCATCGGCTTCATCCATGCTTATGTCAACGGTGCGCATGAAGTCGCCGTTCGCAATGCCATCCTGAAGCGCCTTCCCAACGTTTCGGTGTCGATCTCCTCCGAGGTTTCGCCGCAGATGCGTGAGTTCGAGCGTTTCAACACGGTTTGCGCCAATGCCTATGTGAAGCCGGCGATCAAGTCCTATCTCGACCGCCTGATCGTTTCGCTGAAGGATATCGGCGTCGGTTGTCCTGTCTTCATGATCCATTCAGGCGGCGGCATCATTTCCGTCGAAAACGCCTCGGAATTTCCGGTACGCCTGGTCGAATCCGGCCCTGCCGGCGGCGCAATCTTCGCGGCGGACATTGCCCGTCATCACGGCCTTGAAGCGGTTCTCTCCTTCGACATGGGCGGCACGACTGCCAAGATCTGCCTGATCGAGAACCAGGTTCCCAAGACCGCCAAGACCTTTGAAGTCGCTCGCACCTATCGTTTCCGCAAAGGTTCCGGCATGCCGATCTCCATTCCGGTTGTCGAAATGGTCGAGATCGGCGCTGGTGGCGGTTCGATCGCTTCCGTTGACGGCATGCGCCAGATCCGCGTCGGACCGCATTCGGCAGCGTCGGAGCCTGGCCCCGCTTGCTATCAGCGCGGGGGCAAGAATCCTACCGTGACAGACGCCGATCTTATCCTCGGCAAGCTCGATCCTGAAAATTTCGCGGGCGGTGCCATCCGGCTTTCCGTCGATGCAAGCCGGAAGGCGATGGACGACGATATCGGCTCAATCATTTCGCTTGATCCGGAAGCCGCGGCTTACGGAACGTGCGAGATGGTGGACGAGAACATGGCCAATGCCGGCCGCGTTCACACCGTCGAGAACGGTAAGGACATTTCCGATTTCACGATGATCACCTTCGGGGGTGCCGGTCCATTGCATGCCGCGCGGCTGTGCGAGAAAATGGGCATTTCCACCTTCCTTGTTCCGCCGGGCGCGGGCGTGGGCTCGGCCATCGGCTTCCTCAAGGCGCCGTTCGGCTATGAGTCGGTGCGCAGCGCCGTCTTCAACCTGTCGAGTTTCGATTTTCGGGAAGCCAACCGATTGCTGGATTCCATGAAGGCCGAAGCCCTCGGCTTCGTTGAAGGTGGTCTCGAAAAGGGAGCGCCGACGATCGAACGCACCCTGTTCATGCGTTATGCGGGGCAGGGCTGGGATATTCCGGTCGCGCTCGAAGATAACCGGTTCGATGCGGCCAGTGCCGAAAAGATCACTGCTTTGTTTGAGAGAGAATACGAACGCTTCTTCGGCCGCGCCATCGAAGGGCTCGATATCGAGATCGTCAGTTGGTCGATCAAGGCAAGCTCGCCGCTTCCGCCTGTCGAGCGTGTTCCGTCAATCGCTGAAGGCCATGTTGTCAAGCCGAGCAAAACCCGTCGCCTGTTCGAGGCTTCGCTGGGGGCTTATCTCGAAGCCGGCATTCATGAGCGCGCCGGCTTGAAGCCCGGTGATGTCGTGAAAGGCCCGGCCGTCATCGTGGAGCGTGAAACGTCGACGATGCTGACCTCTTCATTCAAGGCAGTCGTCCAGAATGACGGCTGCCTGCTTGTAACCCGGCTTTGAGGATCGCCAAATGAACCAGTCCATGATCGATATCCATATGCAGGTCATGTGGAACCGCCTGATCTCGGTCGTCGAGGAACAGGCGCAAACGCTGATCCGCACGGCATTCTCCACCTCCGTCCGCGAGGCGGGCGATTTGTCGGCCGGTGTCTTCGACCTGGACGGCCGCATGCTGGCGCAGGCCGTGACCGGAACGCCGGGCCATGTCAACGCTATGGCGGAATCCGTCGCGCATTTCATCCGAGACATCGGCCCGGAGAACATCTTTGAAGGCGATGTCTATATCACCAATGATCCATGGAAGGGTACGGGTCACCTGCACGACATCACAGTCGTCACGCCGTCATTCCACCACAGCAAGCTGGTCGGATATTTCGCCTCCACCGCCCATGTCGTCGATGTCGGCGGCCGCGGTTTTGGGCCGGATGCACGCGAAGTCTACGAAGAAGGCATCTTCATCCCGATCATGAAGTTCTTCGAGCGCGGCAAGCTCGACCGAACGCTGATCAACATCGTTCGCAACAATGTGCGTGAAAGCGACAAAGTCATCGGCGACTTCCATGCGCTTGCCGCCTGCAACGAGACCGGCCATCGCCGGCTCATCGACATGCTGACGGAGTTCAATCTGGAAGATCTGTCGATGATCGGCAGCTTCATCCTCAAGCATAGCCGTGAGGCGACGCTTGAGCGCTTGAGGAACCTTCCGCATGGTTCCTGGGACTACAGCCTCGATCTCGATGGCTATGACGAGCCGGTGCACTTGGCCGCAAAACTGACCATCGGCCCGGATGGCGTCGTCGTCGATTTTGATGGAACGTCGGGAATGAGCAGGTTCGGCATCAATGTGCCGCTGGTCTATGCGAAGGCCTATGCCTGCTACGGCATCAAATGCGTCGTCGCCCCGGAAATCCCCAACAACGCCGCCTCGCTCGCTCCGTTCGATGTCGTCGCGCCGGAAGGCTGTATCCTCAACGCCAAGCGTCCGGCACCGGTCGCTGTCCGCCACGTGCTCGGACATTTCGTCCCCGATCTCGTTCTCGGGGCGCTTCATCAGGCGCTTCCCGGACAAGTGCCTGCAGAGGGCGCAAGCGCCCTCTGGAACCTGCATATGAGCGTGCGACCTGTTTCGGATCAGATCGGCGGCAAGGGCGCCGAAATCCTGATGTTCAATTCCGGCGGGTCCGGCGCGCGTGCTTCGCTCGACGGCCTCAATGCGACGGCTTTTCCCAGCGGCGTTCATACCATGCCGATCGAGGCGACCGAAAATGTCGGACCGGTCATCATCTGGCGCAAGGAGTTGCGCGAGGGATCGGGCGGGGCGGGCGAGCAGCGCGGCGGTCTCGGACAGATGATCGAGATCGAAGCGGCCGAAGGTTACAGCTTCCGCTTCTCGGCAATGTTCGACCGGCTCAACCATCCGGCGCGTGGCCGTGACGGCGGGCAGAACGGTGCCGCCGGCGGGGTCGCGCTTGATGACGGCACCGAACTGAAGGGCAAGGGCCTGCAATTCGTGCCGGAAGGCCGGAGGCTGGTTCTTTCTCTGCCTGGTGGCGGTGGTTACGGCGATCCGGCAAAGCGCCCGGCGGACGCCGTCCGTCACGATCTCAAGCATGGCTACATCACAAACGAACAAGCCGCTGAATACGGGCTGGTCCAAGCCCAGGGAGTAAAGGCATGAATATGATCGCTTTTGAAAGCAGCCGTGTCGCTACGATCAAGTCGTCGCCATCCATGGCGGTTTCCATGGCCGCCAAGGCGATGCGGGCGAAGGGGGAACAGGTTGTCGACCTTTCGCTCGGGGAACCGGATTTCGATACACCGGCCCATATCGTCGAGGCGGCGATCGAGGCCATGCGCAAGGGTTTGACCCGCTACACCGCACCCGATGGCTTGCCGGAATTGCGTCAGGCAATTGTCGCGAAGTTTCAGCGCGAGAATGGTCTGCAATACGCCATGGATGAGATTTCCATCGGCAATGGCGCCAAGCAGATTCTGTTCAATGCCTTCCTTGGCACGCTGGAGCCGGGTGACGAGGTCATCGTTCCCGCGCCTTATTGGGTTTCCTACACCGATATCGTCATTCTACATGGCGGGATGCCGAAGGTCGTGCCTTGCGGTGTGGAAGACGCCTTCAAGATCACGCCGGAACGGCTCGAAGCGGCAATCACTCCCAAGACACGCTGGTTCCTGTTCAACTCACCGTCCAATCCTACCGGCGCAATCTACACGGCAGAAGAACTGAAAGCCCTCGGTGAGGTGCTGGCGCGTCATCCGCGCGTCGCGATCATGTCCGATGAAATCTATGAGCATATCGTCTGCGGCAACGTGCCGTTTACCTCCTTCGCCGTGACGTGCCCGGATCTCAAGGACCGGACCTTGATCATCAACGGGGTATCCAAGGCCTATGCCATGACTGGCTGGCGGCTGGGTTACGCCGCGGGTCCGAAGAATCTCACCAAGGTGCTGAACAAGCTCCAATCCCAGAGCACGACATGTCCATCCTCGATCACCCAATACGCCGCCGCGGCTGCGCTGAACGGTCCGCAGGATTTTGTAAGGAAAGCTGTCGAGGAATATAAAGCGAGGGGCGATCTCGTCGCGCGGGGCTTTGGCGCCATTCCCGGACTTGAGGTTCGCGCGCCCGAGGGAGCATTTTATCTCTTTCCCAAATGCACCCCCTATATCGGCAGGACGACGCCTGGCGGAACGAAAATCACCAACGACACGGAATTGGCGTCCTACCTTCTCACGGAGGGCAAAGTCGCGACCGTGCCGGGCGCTGCTTTCGGCGTCGAACCTTATATTCGCCTGTCTTTCGCAACGTCGCGCGAAAACCTTTCCCTTGCCATCGAACGGACAGCCGACGCGCTGACCAAGCTTCGCTAATCAGGACGAATTCTCATGACCGACTACAAACGTACGCTTCTGACGGGCGCGGCAGGCGCTCTTGGCACCCAGCTTCGCAAGTCGGGAACAAAGCTCGGACAGATCGTTCGGCTTTCTGCGCGCAATCCTTGCGAAAACCTCGAGTCGCATGAAGAGGATTTCCCCGCGGATCTTGCCGACTTCGATGCCGTTTCCAGGGCCGTCGAGGGCTGTGAAGCCATCATCCACATGGGCGGTCAGGGGCTGGAAGCCCCCTGGAAGACCATCCTCGATGCCAATATCGTCGGCAGTTACAACATCTACGAGGCTGCGCGGCAGCATGGCGTCAAGCGCATCGTCTATGCCAGCTCCGTTCACGCCATCGGCTTCTATGAGCGAACCGAAACCATCGACGGCAACGTCCCGACGCGTCCCGATAGCCTGTATGGCGTGTCGAAGACCTTCGTCGAAAACCTCGGCCGCTACTATTTCGACAAGTTCGGCATCGAAACCGTGAGCCTGCGCATCGGCTCGTCTTTCCCCGAACCCACTGACCGGCGTCATCTCATCACCTGGCTCTCCTATCGCGATTGCCGCCAGCTCGTCGAAAAGAGCCTCGCGGCGGAACGCGTCGGTTTCATGGTTGCCTATGGCATGTCCAACAACAGTCGAGCGTTCTGGGATAACCGCACGGCGGCGTCTCTCGGCTACAAGCCGGAGGATAGCGCCGACGACTATGCAGAAAAGGTGTTTGCGAAGACCAAGCAGGGCGATCCGAACGATCCGGCTGTTCGCTTTCAGGGCGGCAGCTTTGCCGCTGCCGGCCATTTCGAAGACGAGAACAAGTGAGGCGCCGCGATGCAGGCTTCCAAGTCATCTTATGACGTGGTGATCGTCGGCGGTGCTGTCGTCGGCAGCGCCACGGCTTATTTTCTCGCGACCAATCCCGACTTCAAGGGGTCGGTTCTCGTGATCGAGAAGGACTGGACCTATCAGCGCTCGGCAACCGCGCTGTCCTCCAGCTCTATTCGTCATCAGTTCTCGAATGCCATCAACGTCAAAGTCTCACAATTCGGCACACAATTCATCCGGGACTTCAAGAGGAACGTCGCTGTTGATGACGATACTCCGGAAATCGGCTTTCACGAGGCGGGCTATCTTTTTCTGGCCGAGGACGAGCGCGGCGAACAGGTCCTGCGCCGCAATCACGAAACGCAGGTGTCATGCGGCGCGGAAGTGACGCTTCTCGACCCCGAAAGCCTGGGCAGACGATTTCCCTGGCTCAATCTCGATGGGCTGACGCTCGGCAGCACCGGCGAGCGGGGTGAGGGCTGGTTCGACAGCGTCGGCCTTCTGCAAGGTTTCCGCAAGAAGGCCCGTTCACTTGGCGTCGAATACATCGAGGACGAGGTCGTTGCGGTCAATCGTGACGGTAATCGCATCGTCTCCGTAACGACAAAGGGCGGCCAGACGATTGCCTGCGGCACGATGGTGAATACGTCCGGCACCAACGGAAAGAAAGTGGCAGCGATGGCTGGCCTGGATGTGCCGATCGAGCCACGTCGCCGCTCGCTCTTCGTCGTCGATTGCCGTACGCCCTTGGAGGGCAAAGTGGGCCTGACCATCGATCCGACCGGGGTTTTCTTCCGCCCGGAAGGCAAGTTCTATCTGATGGGCACCTATCCGAAACATGATCCGGAAGTGGACCCGAACGATTTCGACGTCATGCACGACGAGTTCGACGAGGAAATCTGGCCGATCCTTGCGAACCGCGTGCCCGCCTTCGAAGCGATCAAGGTGGTCAACTCCTGGGCCGGTCACTACGACTACTGCACCCTGGACCACAACGTCGTTCTCGGGCCCCATACGGACGTCAAAAACTTTCTCTTCGCCAATGGCTTTTCGGGCCATGGTTTGCAGCAGTCGCCCGCAATGGGCCGGGGCCTGTCGGAACTCATCACCTATGGCGGCTTCAAAACGCTCGACCTTGCGCCTTTCGGCTATGAACGGGTGGTCGCGAACCGCCCCTTCCTCGAAGACGCCGTCATTTAACGAACAGGACAGGGGAACCCATGAGGTACGAAACTTCGAAGCGCAGTGGCGGCCAGGTTCTGGTCGATGCTCTGCGAATCCATCGCGTCGATCGCGTGTTCGGCGTGCCGGGCGAAAGCTATCTCGCCGCGCTCGATGCTTTTCACGACGCGGCTGACGCCATCGAATTCGTTATTTGCCGTCAGGAAGGCGGGGCTGCCTATATGGCCGAAGCCTATGGCAAGATGACCGGCAAGCCCGGCATCTGCTTCGTCACCCGCGGACCGGGTGCAACGAACGCTTCCATCGGTGTGCACACCGCCTTCCAGGACTCCACCCCGATGATCCTGTTCATCGGTCAGGTGGCGCGCGATCAGATGGAACGTGAAGCGTTCCAGGAGATCGATTACCGGCGCATGTTCGGCCAGATGGCGAAGTGGGTGGTCGAGATCGAGGATGCGGCGCGCATTCCCGAGCTGATCAGTCAAGCGTTTCACCGCGCCGTCAATGGCCGTCCCGGTCCAGTAGTTGTCGCCTTGCCTGAAGACATGCTGACCGACATGGTCGATGTGGCCGACACGCCGGCCTACAGACGCGTCGAAGCCTATGCCGGAGAGCCGCAGTTGCAAGAGCTGCTGGCTCTTCTGTCCAGGGCCAAGCGTCCGATGGCTGTCGTGGGCGGTGGCGGCTGGACGCAGCAGGCGGTTGCCGATCTCAAAAGCTTTTCGGAAACCTTCGGCCTGCCGATCGCAGCCTCATTCCGCTGTCAGGACCTGTTCGACAATACGCATCCGAACTATGCCGGCGACCTCGGCCTTGCGGCGGGACCGAAACTTATTCAACATATGAAAGAATGCGACCTGCTGATCTCCATCGGTGCTCGTCTCGGCGAAATGACGACGGGCTCCTATACTCTGATCGATATTCCGGTTCCGAAGCAAACTCTCGTTCACATCCACCCCGGCGCAGAGGAACTCGGTCGCGTCTACCATCCGACATTGCCGATCAACGCCAGCGTCACGGGCTTTCTGTCGCAGGCAGTGAAGCTCAAGCCCGCAGCAGCTCTCGCCTGGATCGATTGGACGGAGGCGGCGCATGCCGACTACCTGGAGAACCTCAAGCATCCGCAGGTTCCGGGCTCTGTCCAGATGGGCGCTGTCATGGAATGGCTGCGCGGTCACGTGAAGCCGGATGCGATCCTGACGATGGGGGCAGGCAACTACACCGCCTGGGCCCACCGCTTCTATCAGTATCGCACCTTCCGGACCCAGCTCGGTCCGACCAACGGCTCGATGGGCTATGGTGTTCCGGCGGCGGTTGCTGCGAAGATCACGGATCCCTCGCGAACCGTAGTCGCATTCGCGGGCGACGGATGTTTCCTGATGAATGGACAGGAGCTGGCGACCGCCATGCAATATGACGCGCGCGTCATTTTCCTGGTCATCAACAATGGCATGTACGGGACAATTCGCATGCATCAGGAGCGCAACTATCCCGGCCGCGTGTCGGGCACCCGGCTGACGAACCCGGATTTTGCGTCGCTGGCCCGGTCCTACGGGCTGCATGGTGAAACCGTGGAGGCGACGGAGGATTTCGCTGGCGCCTTCGAGCGCTGCGAAGCATCAGGCAAGCCGGGTCTGATCGAAATCCGGATCGATCCGGAAGCGTTGACGCCGAAGATGAGCCTTTCGCAAATTCGCGATCGGGCGATCGCACAGGGCAAGTAATAAAAGACGCGTCGCCCGGCTAAGCTGGGCGGCGTTGAAAGCATCGAGCGAAGGTCGTGTTTCCTTACGCCTCCGTTTCGCTGCTCACGGGCTCGTCGAGCAGCGAGCGATAGCGATTGAGGCTTTCTTCCAGATGAGTCGCCAGCGCGCTTTTCGCTGCCTTGGGATCGCCTTGAGTAATGGCGGCCAGAATGGCGGCATGTTCCTTGTTGATCTTCTTCAGGTAGCTGCCGTAGTTGCGCGCGGATTGACGGTGCTTCAGCAGCAGATCGAAGTTGATTCTCTCCATCACCGCTTCCAGAAAGTTCGGGAAATGCGGGTTGCGGGTAGCCCGTGCAATCGCGAGGTGGAATTCGAAATCGGCGCGCGCCTCGATTTCCGCATCGTCTGTCGCGAGCGTTTCCAGCCGGTCATAGGCGCGTGCGATCTCCGCAAGAGCCTCCGGCGTGCGGCGCGCGGCGGCGAGCGCTACCGACTGCATCTCCACGCCTAGACGAAGTTCGAGGATCTGCATGGCCGAACGAATGTCCTCAATACGGCCGATCTCGAAATTGAGCGTCTTCGCATCCTTCTCGGTCACGTAGACGCCGGCGCCCTGACGGGCCATCACTCGGCCGCCTACCTTCAGGGAGGTAAGCGCCTCGCGAATGACGGTCCGGGACACGCCGAACTCTTCGCAAAGCTGCGCACTTGACGGTATCTTTTCACCGGGCGCATAAAGACCGGAATCGATACGCTCACTGAGTTTCGCAACAACGATTTCCGCGAGATTTCCCCGTTGCGTGATGATCGACACCTGATTTGCTCCGATTTCTGTGGATCGAATTTAACACATATCATATATCATGCCACATTCGATCGCCGGATGCTCGCGCTAATCTGCAATTATTTCATTCATGACTTCAAACGGATGCGTGATCCTTTTGTGATCCATCTGCTTGACTTGAGATCGGCATGAATAGCCCGTGGCCATGAGGATATTGGCTTTGTTCGCTGCATCGACCTCGCCTTTCCAGCTCATCGCATAGAGTCGTTCGGCGATGGCGCGGTTCCGCGCCTCGTGGCCGAAGGTGCCTGCCATGCCGCAACAGCCTATGTCCGCCGTCTGAAGCTCGATGCCTAGCCTTCCAAACACCGCTTTCCATTGTGCCACGGAAGCAGGCGCATTCGTGCGCTCCGTGCAATGGGGCAGCAATCGGAAGCTCTTTCCTTCGGCGGTCGGCGCCAAAGCGGCAAGCTTGTCGAGATTGGCAGCGAGCCATTCCTGCGGCAAAAGGACGGTTGCCTTCAGCCGAGCGCCGAGCAGGCTTTTGTATTCGCTGCGATAGGCAAGCGTCATCGACGGATCGAGGCCGACGAGGGGTATGCCGCTGTCGGCCAGCCGATTGAGATAGTCAGCGGAGAGCATAGCCTTTGTCCTGAAACGGCCGAGATAGCCGTGGACATGCAACGCCTTGCCGTTGGTATGAGGGGCGGCGAGAAAGGGCGACAAGCTCATCTTCCGCGCCAGTTTTATCGCGGCGACAGCAACTTGCGGGTCGAAATGTTCCGTGAAGGTATCAAGCACGAAAACGACGCTCCGTTGCCGTTCGTCAGGGGACAAGGCTTCGATCCGGCTCGATGTCGCGATCGGAACACCGAGGCGGGCGGCTTCTCTTGTCAGGGAGAGCCGCGGCAGAAGAGGCAGGGCGGTCAGCCCGACGATGCGCATCAGTGCCTTGCCTAACTGTGTTCCCATGAACAGGTTGTAGAGGGGGCGTATCCCAGCCATCAAAGGCAGCGTGGTTTCGATGGACGCGACAAGCGGATCTTTCAGGGGACGCAGGTAGCGTCCATAATAGAGTTCCAAAAACTTGGAGCGGAACGATGGGACGCTGACTTTCACGGGGCATTGGCCGGCGCAGGCCTTGCATGCCAAGCAGGTGTCCATCGCCGCGCGGACCTCATGCGAGAAATCATTGCGGTTCTTGGGGTTCAGCGAATTTAGGGCGCGCCGGACAAGAGCGACAACTGGATTGGCGCCGCGCATCCGCTCCGCCTCCTTGCGCGGATCCACGCCTTTTTCAACAAGCAGTCTCAGCCATTCCCGCATCAATGCGGCACGGCCTTTCGGAGAAAAGCGCCGGTCCCCCGTCGCCTTATAGGAAGGACACATCGGGCTTGTCTCGTCGAAGTCGAAGCAGGCACCGTTGCCGTTGCAATAAGCGGCATTGTCGAAGGCGGCACGGATCTCGTTGCCGAGAATACGGTCGACGTTACCACGAAGCGGCACCTCGTCGATTTTCAGAAGCGGTTCATCCGAAGGAGCCGCGATCTTGCCGGGATTGAGCCGGTTCTCCGGATCGAAAGCCCGCTTAATCTCTTGCAGGCTGGGATAGAGGTCACCGAAGAATTCCGGCACGTACTCCGAACGCACGCCTTTGCCGTGCTCTCCCCAGAGCACGCCACCATATTTGCGGGTGAGCGCCACCACGGCATCGCTGATGTCGCGCACCAGCGGGATATGATCCACGCGGGTTAAGTCAAGCGCCGGTCGCACATGCAACACGCCCGCATCGACATGGCCGAACATGCCGTACGAGAGACCCGCATCATCGAGCAGCGCGCGGAACTCGCGGATATAGGCCGCGAGGTTTTCTGGAGGCACGGCCGTATCTTCGACGAAGGGCACAGGCCGGACCGGCCCTTCGACATTGCCGAGCAGACCGACGGCGCGCTTGCGCATCGACCATATCGCTTCGATTTCGGCATGGTTTCGCGCGATCGTATAACCTCTTCGCAGTGCGTTCGCACCCGCGTCGATCGCCGCGGTAACCTCGAACAACTTGCGTTCAAGTTCGTCCTCGTCATCGGCGAGCACTTCCGCGATATTGATCCCGTTTGCCGGTCCGACGGCATCATCGGGGAAAAACCGGGCGATGCCATTCCAGACAATATCGCCCTTGGCGAGTTTCAAAACCGTCTCGTCGATGGTTTCCACCGAGGCGACTTTTAGCGCCGTCAGGGTCCGCGCATCCTCCAGTGCCGTGTTGAAATCGCCGTATCGGATGTTGATCAACGCAGCGTGGGCTGGAAGCGGTAAAAGATTGAGTTCCGCTTCGGCGATCATCGCCAATGTGCCCTCCGAGCCGCAGAGAATGGCGTTGAGATCAAAACGCTCGTCGGGGCCAAGGACGTGGGCCAGATCGTAACCGGTCATGTAGCGATTGAGGTTCGGGAAGATGTCCGCGATCCGGTCGCGCTTTTCGCGTGCGATCCGCTCGACCGTCCTGTGAATATCTCCGATCTGGTCCCCTCGCGCCATGGTCTCGGCAAGCGCGGCCGCATCGAGCGGGCGCGACCACCATTCGCCGCCGCCGATGAGCACGATACGCAGGCCGAGCACATGATTGCTGGTCTTTCCATAGAGACAGGAGCCCTGACCGCAGGCATCGGTGGAGATCATGCCGCCGATGGTGGCGCGGTTAGCGGTGGAAAGCTCAGGCGCAAAGAACAGGCCATATGGCTTCAGAGCGCGATTCAACTTATCCTTGACGACACCGGCCTCTACACGTGCGACCCTTCGCACCGGATCTATATCCATTATGCGATTCATATGCCGCGAACAGTCGACGACGAGGCCCGATGTCAGCGACTGCCCGTTTGTGCCGGTGCCGCCGCCTCGCGGCGCAATAGCGATCGTGCGGAAGGCCGGTTCCGAAAGGACGCTTGCGACAATTTTCAGATCTTCAGCACCCTTCGGAAAAAGAATGGCTGCGGGTTCCACTTGGTAGATGGAATTGTCTGTTGCAAAAACCGTTCGCGCCGCAGCACTCGTTTCTATGTCACCACGGAAGCCAGCCTCGACGAGCCGATCGAAAAGATCGGCCGGAGGCAGGGGCGTGGCGAAATTCGTCCGGAGACGTGGAATCATCGTGAAACCTTCATAAGGCGCTTGAGCTTTGCTGAAGTTGACATATAAGTGATAACATACAAATTAAGCCGTACAATGTAAAACAAGGAGGTGGAACTTGAAGAACCAAACAGCAATCATCGTCGGTGGTGCATCCGGTCTCGGGCTGACGACTGCGAAGCTTATGATTTCCCACGGTGCCACTAAGATCGGCCTGATCGATCGTAACGAACAATTGTTGGCTTCGTCCGCACAGGCGCTGCGTGCGCTCGGCGCGGAGGTCGCAACGTCGGTCGCCGATATCTCCCGCGCTGAAACAGCGCATCGGGGTTTCAGTGACATCGTCGGGCAGCTCGGCCGTATCCATGTTCTCGTCAATAGCGCCGCCATCTATCCGCGTCGACCGATTCTCGAAATCACCGACGAGGAATGGGATCTCGAAAACGCTATCAACGTGAAGGGCACTTATCACATGATGGTGGCGGCCGTTCTCCACATGCGCCAGCATGTGAATGCCCCGGAAGTGACGGGACGCATCGTCAATGTCACATCGGTCGACGCGTTCAAGGCTCACCCGCAGAATGCCCATTATGCTGCCACGAAAGCAGCCGTGGTCAGTCTGACGAAATCTTTCGCGCAAGAATGCGCCAAGGATCAGATCCTAGTCAACTCCGTCGCGCCGGCGGGCTTTGCAACCGATCGCGCCAAGGAGCTCGGCTTCCTGCCGGAACTCGCCAAGGCCAGCGCGCTTGGCCGCGCGGCTGAGCCGGCCGAAATGGCGGAGTGGATCGTCATGATGGCCTCGAGCCGCAACACCTATGCCACCGGTGAAAACGTCGTCATCAGCGGGGGCTACATCTATGTCTGATGTCTATCGCACCGCGGTCGTTACCGGAGCGACGAGTGGTATCGGCAAGGCAATCGTCGTCGCTCTTAGGCAACGCGGGTTCACTGTCTACGCCGTCGGCCGCAATGAGGATGCGCTCAAGCAACTCTTTGAGACCAGCGGTGCAATCCCGATCAAGGCCGATGTGCGTGATACGCATATGATCACTGAAGCGCTGAAGGGAATTGAGGTCGATATTCTCATCAACAATGCCGGCATCCTGTCTACCCGCGCAACTTTTCATGAGATCGATCCAGGCGAGATCGACG
Organism: Rhizobium sp. CB3090; assembly: GCF_029714285.1. NCBI lineage: Bacteria > Pseudomonadati > Pseudomonadota > Alphaproteobacteria > Hyphomicrobiales > Rhizobiaceae > Rhizobium > Rhizobium sp. CB3090. The sequence continues at coordinate 1,524,622 of NZ_CP121663.1, read as the reverse complement.
CCATGATCGACGTCAACCTGAAGGCGCCGATGCATCTCACCAGGGCGATTCTGCCGGGAATGGTGGAACGCAAGCGCGGTCATTTGATCTTCATCGGCTCGATCTCGGGGCAGGCCGCCTTCCCCAATTCGTCGGCCTATGGCGCCTCCAAGGCCGGTTTGAGCCTTTTTTGCGATAATCTTCGTCTTGATCTGCTCGGGACATCGGTGCGCGTCAGCGAGATCGTTCCCGGACGTGTCGAGACATCACTTTACCGGACCTCCATTCCGGGCGGTCAGGCGAATGCCGTACTTTACGACGGCTATCGCTCCATTCAGCCCGAAAACATCGCTCGCGTGGTCGAAAATATCATCGACCTGCCCGTTTTCGTCGACGTCTCGCGTGTCGAGGTCTATCCCACGGATCAGGCAGCGGGCGGGGGAACTATGGTGAAATTCCAGTAGTAAGAAACGACGCATCTCCCTTGATTTCGGGTGGCCGGGGAGGGGCCAATGGCAGGCACACTGCAAGAAGAGTGGCGCCTGCGCCCGAAAATTTACCCTCGTCGATGCTGTCAGCATTGATGCACCGGCAAGCCACCCTAGCGCTATCGCAGTCCAGATCTTGGAGCCGCAAGCCGTTGGCTTGAACTATGCGCTGGACGACGGCGGCAGCGAAGCGGCAAATATCGCTTGACTTTGTCGACACGGAAACGACACAATCCGCTAAAGACGCCAATCGGGCGACAGGGAAAATCCAGCCGCCTCGACTGAAAGGCGATCGGGCGGCTAGGAGGCCGAGATAGCTCGGCTGCCTTTCGGGGAGGACAGTTAGATGAGCAAGTCGCTTGAGGGATTGAATATTCTCGTGACTGGCGCGTCGGGAGGCATCGGGGCCGCCGTCGTCGAACGGCTTGCTGCAGAAGGTGCCCGTCCCATTGTTCATTATGGACGCGACAAGGCAGGTGCTGAGGCCCTGCTGGCTCGGACAAGTGGTGCCGGTTGGATCGTCCAGGGTGATTTGTCGACCGCCGATGGGCCTTTTGCGCTTTGGCGCGCAGCCGTCGGAGCTGCCGGGCGCGTGCATGGTCTGGTCAACAATGCGGGTATTCGCACGGAGATATCCATCGATGCTTCGCCCGATGATTGGAAGGCCGCTTGGCAAAAGGAGTTTCAGATCAACTTCTTTGCAGCCGCGGATCTTTCGAAAGAGGCAATCCGTCACTTCAAGGCTAATGGGGGCGGTCGCATCGTCAATATGGCAAGCCGAGCCGGTCAGCGCGGCTACGCAGCCGATGCCATGCCCTACGGTGCCACCAAGGCTGCTCTGGTAAACCTGACGAAGTCCATCGCTCGCAGTTTTGCGGCAGACGGGGTCACCGCGGTCGCGATATCGCCGGGCTGGGTGCGCACCGATATGGCAGAAGACTTTATCGCAACTCATGGAAAGGCTGCCGCTGTCTCCGACATCCCCATCGGGGAAATGGCGACACCTTCCGAAGTTGCCGAGCTCGTAGCTTTCGTCCTTCGCCCCAGCCAAGCATCGCTCAATGGAGCGACCCTCGACGTCAACGGCGGAAGCTATATCCGATAACCTCAAGGAAGATTGGTCATGAAGCGCTTTACAGGAAAGGTTGCCGTCGTCACTGGAGCGGGAGGCGGTATCGGTTCGGCGATCTCTCGCCGGTTGGCGTCGGAGGGCGCCTTGGTCATCGTAACCGATGTGAACGCCGAGGCAGCGGCGCAGGTCGCAAAGGGCATTGAAGCGGAAGGTGGCGCCGCGCAGGCCATTGCAGCGGACATTTCGAAGAAGGAAGAATGTTTTGATCTCGTTGGCAGGGCCTTCGGGCTTCGTGGTCGCCTCGACGTTCTGGTAAATAATGCCGGCATCAATCGGCGCGGCAATCTTCTGTCTCTCTCCGACGAGGATTGGGATATCAGTTTCACGGTCAATCTGGACGCGATGTTCCATCTGTGTCGCGCGGCACTTCCGCATATGATTGCCGCTGGCGGCGGTGCGATCGTCAATACGGCGTCGCAGTGGGGCCTTTATCCGGCGCCCAACCATATCGCCTACAACACGACAAAGGCTGCTGTTGCCGCGTTCACGCAAAACCTTGCGCGCGACTATGCGCCCGATAAAGTTCGGGTGAATGCTGTTTGCCCTGGCGAAATACACACTCCAATGCTCGAGGCAGGCGTGAAGCAGTCGGGTAGAACGATCGCAGATCTCGACAAGCTTGTGCCCTTCGGCCGTATCGGCCGGCCCGAAGAAGTGGCAGCACTTGTGGCATTCCTTGCGTCGGACGAAGCCGCATTCATGTGCGGATCACTGGTCGAGATCACCGGCGCCCAAGCTGTGGCCTAGCGACTCGGGCCGAAACCTTCGTAATCGGATCGGCATTTTGCGCTGATTTTTCTGAACGGCGATTACGACAATTAAAACGGGCAGCATCCTATGGGGCTGCCCGGATCATGATTTCGCTCCGTTTCGAGAAATGCCGTTCACGCCGCGTAACGGGTGATGGCGAGATCAGTGGCATCGATGTCCGGCTTGCGGCCCGATACAAGATCGGCGATGACGCGCGCCGATCCCGAGCTCATCGTCCAGCCGAGCGTGCCGTGACCGGTATTGAGGTAAAGGCCGGCAATCTTCGTCGGACCGATCACCGGTGTACCGTCCGGCGTCATTGGCCGTAGCCCGGACCAGAAGGATCCCTTGCTCGCGTCCCCACCCGGAAACAGGTCCATGACGGAATGTTCGAGTGTGCGTCTGCGGGCGTGGCCAAGGTCGTTGGTATAGCCGGAGATTTCCGCCATTCCGCCGACGCGGATGCGATCGCCGAGGCGGGTGATCGCAATCTTGTAGGTTTCGTCCATCACGGTCGACTCCGGTGCGCGAAGCGGGTCGGTGATGTCGATGGTGAGGGAATAGCCTTTCACGGGATAGACCGGCAGGCGGATGCCGAATGGCCTGACCAGCAGCGGCGAGTAACTTCCAAGAGCAACGACGACCGCATCTGCGGCGAGCTTGCCGGTATTCGTGACGACACCGCGGATACGGCCGCCGTCGACATCGAGACGCCGGATTTCGGTGCCCCAGGAAAAGTTTACGCCAAGTTCTTCCGCCCTCTTGGCCAGCGCGTTGGTAAACTTGAAGCAGTCACCGGTTTCGTCCTTCGGGGTCAGCAGGCCACCAACGATCTTTTCGCGGACATGCTTGAGGGCAGGCTCGACGCGAATGCAACCGTCGCGGTCCAGGACCTCGAAGGGGATGCCGTCGGCAGCAAGCGCCTTGACGTCCTTTGCCGAAGCGTCGAGCTGTGCCTGGGTGCGGAAGAGCTGCAGCGTTCCCTGCATGCGTTCGTCGTAGGCGATGGCGGTTTCCTCGCGCAGTGCAGCAAGCGAAATCCGACTGTAATCGGCAAGGCGCAGCATCCGGCTTTTATTGACGGCATAGCGCGTCGACGTGCAGTTGGAGAGCATTTTCGCCATCCACGAGAGCATGGCGGTGTCGAGCTTGGGCCGCAGGATCAACGGCGCGTGCTGCATGAACAGCCACTTCATTGCTTTCACCGGAATGCCGGGAGCGGCCCATGGCGAGCAGTAGCCGAAGGAAACCTCTCCCGCATTGGCGAAGCTTGTTTCGAGGGCCGGGCCGGGCTGACGGTCTATGACCCTGACTTCGTGACCGGCTTTGGCAAGCTGGTAGGCCGACGTGACGCCGAGAATTCCGGCGCCAAGGACGATGACTTTCATTGTATCCTCACAGGGCGATTAGACTAGCGGTACTGCCGCTCGTAGCGATGACCGAGACCGGTCAGGATCTCGTAGGAAATTGTGCCGGCGTCGCGTGCGACATCTTCCAGCGTCTGGTGCGGGCCAAGAACTTCAACCAGGCTTCCAAGCTTCAGTCGGCCCTGCGGCAATGCAGAAATATCGATGGTGATGCTATCCATGGACACACGTCCGACGATCGGCAGGCGAATGCCGTCGCAATAGACAGCGCCGCGGTCGCTGAGGCTGCGCGGCAGGCCGTCTGCATAGCCGGCGGCGATGGTGGCTAAACGGGTTTCTTCTGTCGTGACATGGGCGGCGCCATAGCCGACTCGCGTGCCGGCCGGCACGGTGCGCGTCTGCACGACGGACACATCGAGGTGAACGACGGGTTCCATCGGGTTCTTGCGGCCGGCAGTCGGTGCGCCGCCATAGAGCGCGATTCCAGGACGGGCGAGCACGCCATGATAGGCCTTGCCGAGGAAAATTCCGCCTGAATTGGCAAAGCAAGCCGGCAATTGCGGGAATTCCGTCGTTATTCGAAGCATCTCCGCGAGCTGATTGTCGTTCTGGCTGCTCTTGGCATCGTCGGCAGAGGCCAGGTGGCTCATGACGAAGAGGACCTCGACTCCGTTTTCGTCCCTAACAAGCCTTGCGAGCTCTGTCCGTTCTTCCGGGGGGAGGCCAAGCCGGGACATGCCGCTATCGAATTGCAGCACAGCCGGCAAACGACGCCCCGCGCCCTTTGCTGCAGCCGCCCATTGGTGCCATTGCTCCAACGAGTTGATGACGGGAACAAAACCCTCGCGCACGCATCGGGTTTCATTTCCAGGCTGAAGACCGTTCAGCACAAATATCTGCGCATCGACGGCAAGCGTTGGACGGAGTCGAAGCGCTTCGACGAATTGTGCCACGAAAAAGTGGCGGCAGCCGTGTGCGTAAAGTCTTGATGCCACGCGCTCGGCGCCAAGCCCGTAAGCATCGGCCTTTACGACCGCCGCCGCACGTGCAGGCGAGACCTTTGACGACAGCTTTTCATAGTTGCGAGCGAGTGCTGCGAGGTCGATCGTCAGGTAACCGGAAGCCCCGTCCGTCCCGGCCTGATATGCATATGCTTCTTCCAATCTAACTGCTCGCATGGTCCGGTCCCAATGGATTTCAGGTAACGGCAATTTATTGAAATCATCGTCGAATTTCCCCCGATTTTGTAATTGATTCGATCAAACGGAAATAATATTTGAAAGAAACAACGAATTTTTGAAGGATTCCACCGTGGCCTCAGTTGACACGATCGACCGCAATATTTTGCGTCTTCTTCGGGTCGATGCGCGCATGAGCAATGCCAAGCTGGCAGCGGAGGTCGGGCTATCGCCCTCGGCATGCATGCGGCGCATCAAGATCATGGAAGAAGCGGGTGTGATCCGCAGTTATACGGCCCTGGTCGACACCTCGAACGTCGAAGCAACGATTGCCGTGATCATCAATATTACGCTGGAGCGACAGACGGAGGAGCATCTCGACCGGTTCGAAGCCGCGGTCAGACGCTATCCGGAGATCCGGGAATGCTTCCTGATGACCGGCGGGTCGGATTACCTGCTTCGTGTGGAAGTGGCCAATGCCGGTGAATTCGAGCGTATTCACAAGGAAATATTGTCGACCTTGCCCGGGGTTCTACGGATTCATTCCAGCTTTTCAATCCGCAACGTCCTTGCCACGAAGCCAAAGCGTCGGTAGCGCGGGTCAGTTCCCAAGGAACTCCCCAGCGGCGCCTATGGCTTCCGGCTGCATTGCGTCGACTTTGATGTCGTCATTCCATTCTTCGCCAGGCAAGGCCCGAGGGCCCTAACGGGTTGATCGTCGACTTCGCTATTTCGTGATGCGGAGCAGGACACGTTCGAAGGCTTCGATGAGCGCTCCCGTTCCGCCGTGCTCATCGAAATCCATCCAGACCTGTTCGTTAAGACCGCCCTTCGTGGCATATTCCCGTGCAAGGGCATGAAGAGGCTCATCCTGTCGTGTTGCCGCAACTTTGGCGAGGCTCTGAAAATGAGCGGAGAGGTAAGCACGACCACTTGCCTGGGGAAGCCCTTGGGATTCGAGCCAATCGACAGTGCGTCCCATAAGGCCGAAATAAAGTGCCATTGTGGAACTTGCAGCCGCTAAAAGATCATACTCTTTTCGCGTTTCGCATTCGACAGCAACGCCCAGCCTATTGAAGAGATCAGCCACCCGGGCGTTGCGCGGGAAAATCGCCGTTACGCCCTCGCGATTTTCGACGAAGGGTAGCGGAATGGCTTGCGCGAGTTCCACATCAGCTCCGATCCAATCCAATAACCTGGCTCGTTCGGTAGCGGCAATCAGGCTGATGACAAGCTGACCACTGCGGAATTTCAGCAGCGGAATTACCTCTGCGGCGATCTGGGGCCGAACTGCCAGGAAAACGATATCTGCCCGATCCACGACCGTCTGATTATCGTCAGCTATCGTGACCTGCGGATGAGCAGCGGCAAGATCTGCCGCTATGTCCGCGTTGCGTGGAGAGACGATGATCTCTGAGGCGCCGACATGGTCCGAAAGCAAGCCTTTGACGATGGCCTTGGTGATCGTTCCCGTCCCGACGAAGCCGATCCGTTCCGCAATTTCTGTCATTCGGCCGCATTCAGCGGCGTCAGCGTCACGTCGGTCGTGTAGTTCTCGCGCATGAAGTTGACAAAATTGCTTTGGAACTGACGCGTATGGGCATGGGCGAGTTCGTCCGCCCGCTCGATATCCTTCGCGCGGATTGCTTCCAGCATCAGGTCATGCTCGTCCGTTAGCAGATAACCCTCATGAGTCCGTTCGAGATATTCGAAATGGAGGTGGAGCATGCGCTGGCCTTGGCCAAGCAAGCGCTCATAAAAATTGGCGAGGAAGGGATTTTTGCCCGCATGGGCGATTGCCATGTGGAAGCGCTTATTGGCTTCCGACATGGCAAGGTGGTTGCCGGTCTTCACCGCCGCCTCGAATTCCTTCTGGCGCTTTGCAATGATCCTCAGATCGGCCTCTGTACGCAACGCGGCGGCAAGTCGCGTGTTCATGCGTTGGGCAATATCGAGAGCTTCGACATATTTTGGAAAAGTCGCGACTTCGATCGGCGCGACGATGGTGCTGCGGTTGGCAAGCGTCACCACCAGTTCCTCGCCGGCGAGGCGAATTAGCGCCTCCCGAACCGGCGAGCGCGACATGTCGAAACGCTCGGCAAGCGTCGTTTCATCCAGTAGCTGCCCCGGCTGAAGCGTCAGCGCCAGGATTTCACTTCTGAGTGTGTCATAGACGCTTTTCCACCCGGTACCTCTAACTCGTTTGTTTTCTATCGCGTCCATTTCACACCCTCTTTGTAGTGCATGGCAGCATACTGTTTAGGAAACATTGTGTCGACATCGATTTTTGCGCTTGACACTGTCGACAATAAGACGACATAAATATCGACGAATTTATAGTCGGAACCCCAGCTTTAAGCGCTCGGATATAAGTCAACTGTGCGGATGCTTTCCGCGCGGCTGGCGCCAAATAACTCGTCGCAATTCCCGCTCCAAGGAGACCAATATGAAACTTTCCGGCGTCATGCCCGCGCTCATCACTCCGTTCGATGCCAACAACAAGATCGATTTCAAATCCTTCGAAAAGCTCTTGGGCCACCTGCGCGACGCCGGCGTGACCGGCTGGGTTCCGAACGGTTCGACCGGCGAATACTTCAGCCAGTCGACGGAGGAACGTCGCGACGTGCTGCAGTTCGTGAAGAGTTTTGCCAAGCCAGGTGAAATTCTGATTGCCGGCACCAACGCTCCTGCTACCCGGGAAGTGATCGACCAGACCGCCATGGCCAAGGATATCGGCTATGACACAGTCCTGCTCGCGCCGCCCTTCTATACGCGGCCAACCCAGGCGGAACTCATCAAACACTATGAAACCGTCCTTGCCGCCGTCGACGTCAATTTGGTGCTTTACAGCTATCCGGCCAAGGACGGGTCCGATATCAGCTTCGAGCTGATGGATCATTTCGCGGACAATCCACGCGTCATCGGCATCAAGGAAAGCTCCGGCGTTCTGCAGCGCGCTATCGACATCGCCAGCCGCTATGAGGGCAAAATTCAGCTCGTCAGCGGTTCGGACGATATCGCGCTCGATTTCATGTTTTGGGGCGCCGAAAGCTGGATTTGTGGCCCGTCGAACTGCATGGCCAAGGCGTGCTGCGATCTCGACCGTACCTACAAATCCGGGGACATCGCCAAGGCCCGCGAGATGATGAAAACAATCTACCGTGCGATGAACATCCTCGAGTCTGGCAAGTTCGTCCAGAAGATCAAGTACGGCTGTGAACTTCAGGGCCTGTCGGTCGGCGAGTGCCGCGCACCGCTCGGTCCTCTGACGGACGATGAGAAGGCCGAGTTCCGCGCGGCCATGCAGCCGATTCTCAACTGGCAATAATTGCTCGTCGCCGCTGACAATTCCCTGCGATCACGGAGCGAATGATGCGTTTCAAGAAGGTTTTGTCCGTCGTCGAGTGCCATGCCGAAGGCGAGAGCGGCAAGGTCATCGTCGGCGGTGTCGAACAGGTGCCCGGCAAGACCATGTTCGACAAGAAGCTTCACCTCGAAGCGCATATGGACGACATCCGCAAGATGGTCCTCTTCGAACCACGTGGCGCGGTCTGGCACAATGCCAATATCGTGCTCCCTTCCAATCATCCGGAAGCGGACATGGGCTATGTGATTTTGGAGACCACGGAATATCCCGCTATGTCGGGATCGAACACAATCTGCGTTGCGACCGTACTTCTGGAGACCGGCGTCCTTCCCATGCAGGAGCCGGTCACCAATCTCACGTTGGAATCGCCCGCCGGCCTGATCCGCGTCCAATGCAAATGTTCGGACGGCAAGGTTACGAGCGTCCGCCTCGTGAACCAACCTGCCTTTTGCTATCATCTGGATGCGAATATCGAGGTCGCCGGGATGGGCACGGTCCGAGTGGACATCGTCTACGGCGGCATGACCTATACGATGGTGAATGCGGCCGATCTCGGCTTCTCTATCGATCCATCCGAAGCGCGTGAACTTTGTGAGATCGGACAGAAGCTGAAATTCGCAGCCGTCGAGCAGCTTGCGGTCGAGCATCCGGAGAACCCGGCTATCCCCGGCATCACCAACACCGAGTTCATGGGGCCGTTGCGGCGCGAAAACGGCCAGCTAATGGCCAAGAACTGTGTTGTTGTCTCGCCCGGTCGCTGCGACCGTTCACCCTGCGGCACCGGCTCCTCGGCACGGCTCGCCCTTCTACACGCCAAGGGTCTTATGAATGAGGGAGAAACCCTCATTCATGAATCCATCACCGGCAGCAAATTCGCCTGTACTATCGATGGTATCGCGAAGGTCGGCCCATGTGACGCCGTCATTCCCGCCATTGCCGGCCAAGCTTGGATCACCGGATTTCACCAGATGGGCATGGATCCGACCGATCCGTACCCGCAAGGCTTCACCGTCGCCGATACCTGGATGACCACTGTCTGATATCGAGGAACACATCTTGAGCAACTCACGAGCCGTAGCAATCGTCGGCGCTGGTGTTATCGGCACGGTGCTTGCCTATGAGCTGCAACGGAGAGGATATTCCGTCCAACTGATCGACCGTGATGGCCCGGGCGAGGGGGCAAGCTTCGGCAACATGGCGAGCATCGCCGTCACCGAGTTCATGCCCGCCTCGCGGCCGGCGATCTGGAAACAGATGCCGAAATGGCTTCTCGACCCGGAAGGGCCTGTGCGGGTGCGGCCTTCCTACCTGCCGCGCCTGGTCCCGTGGTTCTTGCGCTTCCTTGATGCCAGCCGCCCGTCAAAGCTTCGCAAACTCGAAGCGGCAGGTGCGGTGCTTTGCCATCGCGTGCATGAAGATCTCGATGCGCTCCTGAAAGAAACCGACCTTACTCATATGCTGAGTGCGGAAGGCTGCCTTTGTCTATACGCCGATGAAAGGGAGTTTCAGGCCGATCGCGACCACATCGAAATCCTCGAGCGCTTCGGCTTCCGCCACGAAATCCTCGGTGGCAACGCGATCCGCGATCTCGAACCGGCGCTGACCACGAAAATTACCAAGGCGGTTCTTTTCCCGGATAACCGCTCAGTGTCCGACCCTTACAGGCTGGTGACGGCAATCGCGGAACGTTTCCGGGCCTTGGGCGGTATGATCGTGAATGGTGAGGTGGGTGGCTTCACGACTCGAGAGGGCGGAATTTCCGCAATCCGGCTGAAAGACGGTCGCACGATCAAGACGGAAAAGACCGTCTTGGCGGCGGGCGTGTTCACCAGCAAAATGGCGAAGGAGCTTGGCGAGCCAATTCCACTGGAGACGGAGCGGGGCTACCACACGCAGATCATGGCTCCAGGCATCTCCATGCGCCATTCGATCATCTGGCCGGCGAAAGCCTTCATGGTTACCCCGACGGCCGGCGGCATCCGCATCGGCGGCACGGTGGAAATGGCTGGCATGGATGCCGCCCCCGATTACCGCCGGGCCAAGATCACGGTGAAGCGCGCCCAAGAGGCGCTGCCTGACCTGCAGGTGCGGGAGACGAGCGAATGGATGGGCCATCGCCCGGCCTTCCCGGATACCGTTCCGGTGATGAGCGCATCGGCAAAACATCGCGGCCTTTATTACGCGACAGGTCATGGACATCTGGGGCTTACCTATGCCGCCACCAATGCTCGGCTGATGGGCGATCTCATTTCCGGAGTCACCCCGCCAATCGATCTTACCCCCTATCGCGTCGACCGGTTCTGAACCGGTATCTTATCGGATGGAGTTATCATGCACGACAAGCTTTATATCGACGGAAAATGGGTTGCCCCTCTGAAGGGCGGAAAGGCGGATGTCATCAATCCCGCCACCGAGGAGGTCATTCAGCAGATTGCAACGGCGACCGAGGAAGACGTCGATCTCGCCGTGAAGGCCGCACGCCGCGCCTTTGACAAGGATGGCTGGCCGAAGCTCTCCGGCGCCGAGCGAGCGAAATATCTTCGCGCTATCGCGAGCGGCATCCGAACCAACCAGGCCGGGATCGCCCGGCTGGAAGTGCTCGACAACGGCAAGCCTTTCCCGGAGGCGGACTGGGATATCGCCGATGCCGCTGGTTGCTTCGATTTCTATGCTGGTTTGGCCGAGGAATTCGACACGAAATCCGCTGAAACCATCGTGCTGAGCGACTCACGTTTCACTGCAAGGGCGGTCAAGGAGCCAATGGGCGTCGTCGGCGCCATCGTGCCCTGGAACTATCCGCTGCTCATGGCATCCTGGAAGGTCGCGCCCGCGCTTGCTGCCGGCTGCACGGTCGTTCTGAAGCCTGCCGAACTCACCTCGCTGACGGCGCTGGAACTGGCTGACATCGCCGACAAGGCCGGCCTGCCGGCGGGTGTGCTCAATGTCCTGACCGGGGCTGGATCCGTCGCGGGACAGGCGATTGTCGAGCACCCGTTGGTGGACAAGCTGGCCTTCACCGGCTCAGGCCCCGTTGGCTCGAGAATAATGACTGAGGCCGCACGCGACATAAAGCGCATCAGTCTCGAGCTTGGCGGCAAGTCACCCCTCGTCGTCTTCAACGATGCCGACGTTGAACAAGCCGTCGAGTGGATCATGTTCGGCATCTTCTGGAACCAGGGTCAGGTCTGTTCCGCCACCTCCCGCGTCCTGGTGCAGGATGGCGTCTATGACAAGGTGCTCGCCTGCCTGGTCGAGGAAACGAAAAAGATCACCATCGGCAACGGGCTTGATGATGGCATCTTGCTCGGCCCGCTGGTTTCGGAACGGCAATATTCAAACGTCGTTCGCGACATCGAAAAGGCGAAGGCAGCAGGTGCGTCAATTGCCTGCGGCGGCAAGCGTCCGGATGGCTTTGGCAAGGGCTATTATCTCGAACCGACGATTTTGACAGATGTGCCGCTCGACAGTGAGGCCTGGAACGAAGAAATCTTCGGACCCGTCGTCTGCATCCGATCCTTCTCCACCGAAGAGGAAGCAATTGCGCTCGCCAATGACAGCCGTTTCGGCCTGGCTGCAGCGGTGATGTCGACGGATCATGAGCGCGCCGAGCGTGTCGCTGCGGCCTTCCGCGCGGGCATCGTTTGGATCAACTGCTCGCAGCCAACCTTTACCGAGGCGCCGTGGGGCGGCTACAAGCAGTCCGGCATCGGACGAGAGCTCGGCCGCTGGGGCTTTGAGAACTATCTCGAGACCAAGCAGATCACGCGTTTCGTCAGTGAAGAGCCATGGGGCTGGTACATCAAGCCGAAGGTCGGCGCGTAAACTCGATCGAGATTGCCGCCACCGGTGCGCCGGGGCGGCATTAGGCGTACCATCATGGAGGCGCTGGCGACGGGGTATCCATCAAGGCCGCGATCAATGCATATCCGAACGTCCGACCGCCGAGATCGGCGGTCTTGGCTTGGACTACGGGTGCTGTGGTCAACTGTAAATGTCGACTTACGGATCTGGACAAGTTTTCACCACTGCTTTCCAAGCACGGGAACGCTCTTGGCCAGTTGGGGGATATCAGGCGACTTTTGCATGCGCAGTCGTTGCGCCATCGCTCAGTTCGAATTGACTGATGAGATGCAGGAGGTGAGTTGCTTCACTCGCCAAAGTCTTGCAGGCAGCAGTGGATTCCTCGGCAAGCGCCGCTGTCTGCTGAGTCGACAGGTCGATTTCCCTGATCGTTGAGCTGAACTCTCCAAGGTGCGTCGCCTGATTGGAAGCGGTAGACGCGATATTGGAAACGACAGATCTGATGAGATCGATTTGACTTGCAATCTTCTTCAACAGTTCGCCGGTGGAGCTGACAAGCTGTGTCCCGCGCTCGACACGACGCGATGAGGTGTTAATCAACTCCTTGATTTCTTTGGCAGCTGCCGCCGACCGCTGCGCCAGTGCACGAACCTCGGAGGCCACGACGGCGAAACCCTTTCCGGCGTCGCCGGCCCTTGACGCCTCGACACCGGCGTTCAGGGCGAGAAGATTGGTCTGAAAGGCGATTTCGTCGATGACATTGACGATATTGGCAATTTGCAACGAAGATTCTTCAATCTCGCCCATGCCGGAAATCGCTTGAGACACGATCTCGTCGGAGGAGGAAGCCGTGGCGTGCACTTCGGCTACGATCGTATTGGCTTTGCTTGCAGCCTCGGCCGTGCGATTGACGTCCGTCGAGACTGCGCCCAGCGTATTGACAGCGCCTTCCAGGATGATGGCCTGATGCTCGGTCCGCGTGGCGAGCGAATCCATTGCACTGCTCATTTCGCTGGCAATGGAAGATATCGAGTTTGCCTGCGTGGCGAATGTCAGGACGGTGTCCTTCAACTGCGCCACAGCGTCATTGAAGTCGTCCTTCAATTTTTGGTAGTCTGCTGGGAAGTCCATGACAATCTTGTGAGACAGAATACCGTTGGCAAGCGCGGAAAGACTATTGCCAATTTCGGTGACGACCCCAGCTTGGACGCGCAGTCGCTGCAGCCGATCGCTTTCCATAAGCCTGCGTTCACTATCCGCTTCAGCCTCGGTTCTTCGAGCGTCTTCTTCCGCAACCCTTTTAGCGATGGCATTATCCCTGAAGACGACCACTGCACGGGACATATCTCCGACTTCGTCGGCGCGGGTTGTTCCGAACACCTCGCCGTTGGTGTCTCCGGAGGCCAACCTTTTCATTTCGGAAACCAACCGGACGATTGGCCGGGAGATGGAGCGGGAAGCGACGACCGCCAGAAGAAGCGCGGCCAGAGCGGTCAGGACTGATATGGCGAGGATTTTCCAAAGCATGTCGATGGCCGGAGCGAAAATCGACGCGGTCGGTTCGACGGCAATGATGGACCAGTTCTGCCCACCCCACGATAGAGGCTCGGAAGCCGCCATTACGTCCCGGTTGTTATAAGAGTTGAAAGAGATTCCCGGCCTAAGCAAACTCTCGTCGATCGACAAGGACGTACCCTTGCTGTCGGAGAAACGGGATGTTGAGCGCGCCAAACCATCCGTGCCGGCAACAAGCGCTTCACCCTCAACACTAAAGCCGGAGCTGTCATGCATGATCGCATCAACGGCGGCGGAACTCATGGCGACAAGCAGTGTACCGCCGCGCTCGTCGGGGATTAGTGCGTTGGCGACGGCAACCGCGAAATAGGCAACCCCAGGCCCGGTGCTCGAAGGAGGCGTGAAATCTGTCATCACAGCGCCCGTTTGCTTCTCGGAAAGTTCAATGGCTTTGGCAAAAGGACTGTCTGGCTGAACCGCGCCGAGTCGATCCTGCCCTGTGCTGTAGATGAGCTCGCCTTTAGCATTGACGAAAATAATATTCGCATAGCCGTGTTCAGTACCGAGAGCTTTCAGCCAAGGGTCGACGTTTTTGTAAGTCCCGAGATAAAACTGCGCTTTCGCCGTATTCCCGGCCTCCAAATCCTTGCTTGCAGCCTTCAGGTCCGACAACGCCGTCATCTGATCTGGAGGTAGTATCTTGTAGCCCGTAACCATGTTGTCGAACGCTTTTACGAGCGCTGGGTTGACGGCCAAGGCTTCGATGTCGAGCTTTGATGTATTGAGCTTCGTCGCCAATATGTCCCGTTTTGTGCTCGCTATATATTCAAGATGAGTTCCGATCAGGTATTTGGTCGTCGATAACGAAGTAAGGCTCGCATAACCGGCGACGGTGCCGCAGGCAAGTATTGCGACCCCAACCATCAATGCTGGAACTTTCCGGCTTATCCTCCAGTTCAACTTGGCCATGAGTTTGGTGCCCAGCTTCATTGTCGCTCTCCGTCAATCGAAGCTTAAATATTGCCCAGGTTAGTTAAATAGAAATTAATGTCGACATTCTGTCGTCATTTGTTGTGCAAGCCAGCCTGGCATGTAAGCAGCCAAAATAGGCCTGCCGGGCAAACCAGGCCCGGCAGGTGATGTCATCTTTGCCGCTTAAGCCTGGTTTGGCTTCTCCCACAGGTTCAGCGACTGACCGATGCCGTTCTTCAAGGCAGTCTGGTAACATTCATAGCCCCAGCTAATATCGAAGACGGCCATACCGCAGGCAATGAAGATGACGCGGTCCTTGGGTGTTTCACGACCGGGCTTCTTGCCGTTGACCACGTCACCGAGGCCGGTCGAATCGTTGAGTGCCGGCAGTTTTCCGGCATCGATCAGGCGGAAGAAGGGGCCGCCGATGACGCCGCCATAATAGGCGTCCTTATTGCCCGAGGCGACGGCATCCTCGACATAGGCTTCCTGCAGTGCGGTGTGGTCGTAGACGATCTTGGCGCTGGTGAGAAAGCTTTCCTCAGTATTGAAAGGCCCGGAAACAAGGATGGTGGCGCCTTCCTTGATCCATTCGTCATTGAAGAAAAGCGGCTTGAGGCGCGAGGCAGCAACGGTGACCACATCCGCACCACGGAAGCCAGCCTCCGGATCATCGACGCCGACGGCTGTGACCCCGTAGGTTTCGCTGACCCAGCCAGCGAATTCATTCGCCTTGTCGAGGAAGATGTCGAAGCAGACGACCTTCTCGACCATCTTGAGCTGGGTCATGATCGCCGAAAAGCAGGCCTTGTTGATCGGCCCGCAGCCGATCACCGAAACGACCTTCGAATCCGGATTGGCGAGGTGCTTTGCAGCCACGCCGGGCACGCCCCCGGTGCGCGCGGCGCTCAAGAGATTTGCCGACAAGAGGGCGAGCGGCGCACCGGTATCCTTGTCGTTCAACATCATGATCAGGACGGAGCGCGGCAGGCCCTTTGAGGCATTGGCATGATTGGAACCATACCATTTGTTGCCGCAGACATCGAAACGCCCGCCCAGATAGCCCGGCATGGCGGCGAAACGACGGTCCGGGCCGGCAACCGGCATGTTGGGAAACCTTGTCTCCTTCGGGAACACGATGTTCAGGCCGTGGCTGTTATGGTTGGCGCCACCCATGAGGTAGTCGCCTTCGCCGAGCAGGCTGAAGGTTTCCTCACAAACGGAGACGCAGCGTTCCGCATCCAGAACGCCTGCTGCTATCATGTCGGGTTCTGAGAGGTAGAGAAAATCGATCCTGGGATACATTGGAGGTAGCCTTCTTGAATGAACGTGGAATTGTTTCGCGACCTTTGTCCGGGCTCAGAAGCGGAGAAGGGGTTTGATGTCGTAGAGCCGGCAACCGGGGCTTCGGGCATTCGCGCGCATCAAGAAGTTCAGTTTCTCGATGCGTTCGCCGGAGCGCGGCGCGCCGTTTTTCTGGAAGGGAACCTGCAGTCCCACCGAGAAATCCATCACGACGTCATCTACCACGCCGCCAGAACGACCGGACGGCACAGCGATCATCCCGTGCTCGGATGCAAAGCGATAGGCGTCCATCGCCTCGGTGATGGTGCCTACCTGATTGGGCTTCAGGATAAAGCCGTCGACGGCATGTGTTTCATGCGCGCGACGCAGCAGGGGCAGGCTCGTGACCGTGAGATCATCGCCAAGGATGATCGTTCGGGGCAGTTCCTGCACAGCCTTCTGGTATCCCTCCCAGTCATTCTCATCGAGGAGGTCCTCGATGAAGACGAAATCGAAGGACTCCGTGAGTTTCCGGACGTAGGCAATCAGCGCACTGGAGCTCACGCGCTCGCCCTTCAGAAGATAGGTCCGGGTCGTCGCGTCATATATCTCGCTCGAGGCGCAATCGAGCGCGAAGGAAATCCTGCCGCGATACCCGCACTCATCGATCGCCCTGCGCATCATGGAGAGGATGACGGCCGGATCTTCCGAAGGTGCAGCATAGCCGTAAGAGCTAGCCACCTGCGGCTTGTGGCCGAGGTAAGCGGTCAGCACGTCGTTGAGACGATGGAACACCGCCACGGCCATTTCGACGGCCTCGTCGATACTGTCCGCTCCATGGGGGACGATTAGGAACTCATTGAACGGCTGAATGAAATTTTCGTAGCGGCCGCCATTAATAACATTGAAACAGGGCACCGGGACGGTTTTGATATCGCCGCCGGCGATGTGATTATAGAGCGGAATGCGCTGCGAAGCCGCTGCCGCGCGCAAGGCGGCGATCGACGCCGAGTAGATGGTGTTGCCGCCGAGATTGCGCTTATCCGGCGTGCCGTCGAGCGCGATCATCTTTTCGTCGATGGCCCGTTGATCGAAAACATTCATGCCGATGAGGGCAGGGCCGATGATGTTCACGGCCTTGGCCACCGCCTTATGAACGCTTAGGCCGTTGTAACTTGCCGGGTCGCCATCACGCAGTACGAACGCTTCATACATGCCGACGGATGTGCCGGTTGGCGCGGCACCCAGGCCGATGGCGCCGCTTTCGGTACGGATTTCCACTTCGACGGCTGGGCGGCACTTGCAGTCTATGATCTGCTGCGCGCGAAGAGATACGATCTTGTCCTGCATCTCATGTACCTCGCTTGATATCCGGAACGTAGAGAATTGTGAGGTCGCAGAGATTAGTGCCGGTGTTGCCGGTGAAGACGGCCGAGGAAACGGCATCGAGTGCTTCGAAGCAGCTATGGTCTCGCAGGGCCTGGAAGAGGTTTATCCCCTTATTCGCTGCAGCCTTCACGGTGACCGAGTCCGTGATGCCGCCCGCCACGCGCGTCGTCCCGTCGGTGCCCTCGGTATCGACCGACAGCAAGCAGGCGCCCGGCGCCTTCGCGGCGGTGATGGCAAAGCTCACGGCCATTTCCTGACCTGGTCCGCCATGACCGCGGATGACGCTGTTGTCCTCGATGAGGGTCGTGACCTCCCCGGAACTCAGGAGTACGCAGGGCGGCTTTATCGGGTTGCCGTAGGTCTGGATTTCTCGTGCGATCGAGGCGAAGAAGGTTCCGGCGTCACGCGCTTCGCCCTCGAGAAAGGACGAAACGATCATGGCCGGAATGCCCATCTCCTCGCAGATTTCCCTGGCGTAGACGCACGAGTCCGGCAGCGTGTTTAGAAGGAAATAGGTGTTGTCCGGAAAGGCCTTCGGCGTCTCGGCTTCAGGTCCCGCATTCATCAGGTAGTCGACCACCGTTTTCGGCAGGCGCTCGGCAACGTTGCGGTTGATGATCGTCGCACGCGCATCGTCGAGTGTCGTCGGGTCCGGCCCGATGGGCGTGCTTTTGTAGGCGGCATAGGGCACGGCAATGTCGCCCGTTGCCGGATTGCCCACCGCATCGCTGATGCCGAAGCCGATGAGTTCCGCACCCACGTCCTGGATGCGCTTCGCCAGCATGCCGCCGTTGAGCGCGGAAATATGCCGTCGGATTGCGTTGATCTCGTAGATGCCGGCACCGGATTTCAGGAGGACATCCGTTGCGTCAATCTCGTCCTGAAGGCTGATCCCATCGATAGGGCAGGACATCAGCGCTGAGCTTCCACCGCTAATCACGCAAATAAAGAGGTCGTCGGGACCTGATTGGTCGACGATCTCGATAATCTTTTTCGATGCCCTATGGCCGTCTTCATTCGGAAGCGGATGGCCGCCCACGAAGACCTCGGTCCTGTTGAAGCGATCCGCTTCCTCAAGCACCTTCACGATGGCGATGCCCTTGGTCAGCCTTTCGCCCAGTACGTGATCCACGGCCATGGCCATGTGATTACAGGCCTTGCCGGCACCGAAGAGATAGACATTGCGCTTCTTCGACAGGTCCCAGGAGCGCGTACCAATATGCAGCACGCTCCCTTCCATCCGCATGATGGCTCTCATACGGCGGTAACTATCCAGCCGGTCGAGCGTCCGGTCGGCGATCTCGAGCACGATCTGCCGCGAGGAGCGATCTCCCCCTGACAGTATTTCATCTGCGTTTCGTATCTTCTTCATTGTTGGACACTCAGTTGCTGCGTTGCGCGCCTGGAGGAGCGAAGGACGCAAGGGGTTGTCCGCTACCGGGCGCTTCCCTGGCGGTCAGAAATAACGGTCGATCTGATTTCGGCGGCTCATGCGAGGGAGCCGGTGAAGGGCAACATACGCAAAAGGGCTATTGTCGACAATAGCCCTTTTAAGATATTTTTTGCCTGGTCTTCTTGTTCCGTCCCGGTCCAAGGCGATAAACAGATGGAAACGCGGCCGACGAGGCATCACGATGGATCGAACGAAACTTCCCAAAATTGAAAAAATGCCGGCCGACGTGCGGGCGCTTAATGTTTTGCGCAGCAAGATCATCGACGGTTCGATTCCGGCCGGGGCTCGGCTGACGGAAGTGCAGATTTCAGACGAAATGGGGCTTTCTCGCGCGACCGTACGCACCGCACTTCACCAGTTGGCGCAAGAGGGGTTGGTCAGTCTCGTCCCGTATACAGGTTGGACGGTCGTCAAGCTGTCGCGACAAGATATCTGGGAACTCTACACGCTGCGCGGGGCGGTGGAGCGGCTCGCAGCCGCGCTCGCGGCGAAAAGTGCCGACAATGCGTTGATCGATGGTGTTCGGGAGGCGTTTTCCGTGTTGGAAAGTGCCTGCGGTGACAACGATCCAGACGCAATAGCCGAAGCCGATTTCGGTTTCCACAAGGCGATCGTCGATGCTTCCGGACACTCCCGGCTGCGGTCGCAATATAGCCTGATCGAACAACAGATCAGAGTTTACATCCGTTCCAGCGATGCGCTTATTTCTGACCCTAAGGAAATCCTGGGTCAGCATCGGCCGATCTTGGATGCCGTCATGGCTGGGGATTCGTCTCTGGCGGGCGATTTGTCCGAAGGACATAATCTTCACGAAGGCGAAAAGCTCACCGCATCAATGCTGCCCTCTTGATGCGCTTTCACTAACCAAGAGCTTCTGGCAGGCGAAAAGTCAGCAACCCCCGCGAAATCGGTTGAGTACACTCATCACGCTTTAGGCCTCATCGTCTGAGCATGCTAACGTTCGGCCTGGCAAAAAATTTGACACATATATGACAAGTGACATAAGATAAATTGCCGCCGGAGAGCCTGCGGTGTTTTGCTCTTGACTCATGCTGGCACGGCGGTGATACTTAGGTGTCGACATGGAGACGACAAGAGTGGAGGAAAAATAGTGCTTGACATTGTCGACATTAGAACGACTATCTTTGCAAGTCGACATTAGAACGACAAAGATTGGCTCAGCCAACATTGGGAACTGCGCTCGAGGCGCCTGTAATGGGAATCATAAAAGAACTCTCTTCGAACGAGGGCTTTGCCGCAGCTTGTCTGGGAAGGCGATTAGCTTTGCTTGGAACGAGGTTCTGACTGATCGACGCCGATCAAAGGTCCGCGCCCGGTAGGCCGGTAGCGGCTTGGGACCGGTGGGGAAGTGGAGGCTCACAGCATCGAAGCTTCCGCTGCTGGCAAGTCAAAATAATTTTAACAACCAACAGAGGATGGAATCTAATGAAAAGTGCCTTGAAGCTCGCAATTGCGCTTCTTTCGTTCGCGGCAGCTATGCCGCATGCTGCTTCGGCAGCCCCAGGGGATACGTTGAAGGCCGTGCAGGCTCGCGGTGCCCTCAATTGCACGTCGAGCGACGGCAATTTCGAAGGCTTTGCAGAAGTTGATGCCCAGGGAAAATGGCACGGTATGGATATTGACTACTGCCGCGCCGTCGCGACCGCAATTTTTGGCAACGACGACAAGCTAAAGCTCATTCCGATCAGTTGGGCACAACGTTTCCCGTCCCTTCAGTCGGGTGACCTCGATCTGGTCATCAAGGCCACTGGTTGGTTGATGAGCCGTGACACCGAACTCGGGCTGCAGTTCTCGATGCCCTATTTCATCGGGGTTACCCAGTTCATGGCGCACAAGGATCTGAAGGCTAAGTCACTTGCCGATCTTGCAGGCGGCACAGTCTGCCTTGCCGGCGGTACGAGCACGGAAAAGCTGGTGAGCGACTACATCAAGGAAAAGAAATACGACATCAAGGTCGTGACCTTCGAAAAGAATACCGAAGCTACCGCTGCCTATTTCGCAAACCGTTGCGACGCTTACTCGGAATGGGGTCCGATCGTTGCGGCAACCCGCGCAACGTCTGCCGACCCGGACAATCATGACATCCTTTCCGATGCGCTGTCGCTGGAGCCGGAAGCGGTTGTCATGCGCCAGGGCGACGATTCCTGGGTCGATCTCGTAAACTGGGTCATCGCCTCGCAGCGTATCGCCGAAGAAAATGGCGTCACCAGCAAAAATATCGATGAGATGAAGGCAAACCCGCCGAACACAGTGGTCGGCAAGCTTCTCGGCGTTACCCCGGGCATCGGCGCTCGCCTCGGCCTCAAGGACGACTGGGCCTATAACGTGATCAAGAAGCTCGGCAATGCCGAGGAGATGTACAATCGCAACTTCGGCACGGAGTCGCGCTACAAGCTGCCGCGTGGCCTCAACTCTCCGTGGAACAAGGGCGGCGTCTTCTTCCCGCCGGTTCTTGATTAAGGATAACGCTCCCCGCCGGATGCAATATCCGGCGGGGCTTTCGGAACAGGCCCCTTGTCGAGGCACAACGGAAACGGAACCATGACTTCCTTGTTCGGAAACCGGAAACGGCGGGATTTGGCCCTCCAAGGCCTGTTTGTCACGTGTATCGCCGCCATTTTAATGATCGGCATCACAACTACCCATCGCAACCTGGAAATCCAGGGTGTCAGCATGGGCTGGAGCTTTCTGGATTACTCGACCGGTTCTTCAATCGCTTTCAGTCTAATTGATTATGATATCAATTCCAGCTTCGCACGGGCATTGCTCGTTGGGTTCATCAACACGCTGTTCCTCGGCGTCATATCGGTCTCGCTTGCGGTCCTTTTGGGCACTGTCATCGGCACTGCTAGGCTTTCCGGCCACCGGCTGCTGAACTTTATCGCAGCCTTGTATGTGCAGATATTTCGCAATATCCCACTGATTCTTCAGGCCTTCTTTTGGTACGCGATCTTCGCCAACTTTCCGTCTCCTCGGGCAGCAATCGCATTGCCGGGCAGTGTTTTCGTATCGAACCGTGGCATTTTCTTCCCAAGGCTGAACGTGGAGCCGTGGCATTTCGCTATTGCTCTCATCGTATTCGTTCTGGGTTCGGTCATCGCCATCGGCTGGGCAAGGCGAAAAGGCCAGGGATCATCGCTTATCGGTGTCGTTGTTGCTCTGGCCGTTGCGGTGCTGATCGCCGCTGCAGGCCGTATCGCCGGCACGCCGCTCTTCGACCTGCCGCAGCCAAGTGGGCTGCGCTTCATGGGCGGTATGACACTGATACCGGAACTCGGCGCGGCGATTGTCGCAATCTCGCTCTTCGGGGCTTCTTATGTGGCTGAAATCGTGCGTGCAGGGTTTCTGGCCATTCCCGTTGGCGTGATCGAGGCTGCATGTGCACTCGGCCTCAACGGCTGGCATGTGTTCTGGCGCATTCGTCTCCCATTGATGATCCGCAAGATTTTGCCGACTATGACCAACCAGATCATCTGGCTGATGAAGGCGACAACGATCGGCATCGCGATCGGTTTCCCGGATTATTTCGGTGTCGTCGCCAACTCCATCAATCACTCTGGCCAGACCATTACGCTGATTTTCCTGCTCATCATCGGTTTCTGGGCCATCAACATGAGCATCTCGTTCGCCATGAACGCGATCAACCGGGCGCTTGCCCTGCCGGGACACAAAAAATGAAAGTGGAGACAATGACAGCCACCACCGACATTCAAGCGCCTGCTTTGAACGGCAACTTCGTCAGAGACGTCAAGCGCGATTATTTCTCCTCGGTCGGACGCACAATTCTGACCGTCACCTGCTTGGCATTGATCCTCTACACGATCTGGTTCCTGGTGAACTGGGGATTGATCAACGCTGTTTGGTTCGGTACGCCCGAGGATTGTCACAAGGCTGCCGGCGCATGCTGGGCTGTCATCACCGATCGCTATCGTCTGATCTTCTTCGGCCTCTATCCCTACGAGGAGCAATGGCGCTCGGCCCTCGCCTGCGTTGCGATCCTCGTAACGGTCGTGCTTTCCTGCGTGCCCTTCTTCTGGTCGGCAAAGCGTCTGCCGGTTCTCTGGATTGTCGGCTATGGCCTGTTTTACTTTCTGATGAGGGGAGGGGTTTTCGGTATGCCGACCGTGCTGGAGACCCAGTGGGGCGGGTTGGCACTCACGGTATTCGTCTTCTCTTCGACTGTCGTCATCGGCATGCCGCTTGCCATCGTTTTAGCGCTTCTTCGACGGTCCAGGCTTCCAGTTATCGCGACGATCACGGCCCTGTTCATCGACGGCGTTCGCTCGTTGCCTCTCCTGTCCATTCTATTCACGGCAGCAATCATCCTTCCGTTCGCCTTGCCGGACTTCTTGGTCGGGGACAAGCTCTACCGCGTGATCGTCGGTGCCGCGCTGTTCTTCGCCGTCTATCAGGCAGAAATCATCCGAAGCGGCATCCAGTCGTTGGCGGCTGGTCAGGAAGAGGCGGCGACCGCGCTCGGCCTCAACTACTGGCAGACGACCACCCGCATAGTCTTGCCGCAGGCCTTCCGTTTCGCCCTGCCGCCGACGATCAATCAAGTGGTAATCGCCTTTATGGAGACGGCGCTGATCGTCATTCTCGGCTTTTTCGAAATCACGGCGTCCGGCAATGCTGCCTTTTCGGCTGGCGGATGGAACACGTTCCATATCGAAGTCTACAGCTTTGTGGCGATGATCTACTTCGTCTTCACCTTCTCGCTCTCGCGATACGGAAGTTATCTCGAGCACACGATGAAGCGGTCGTCTCGCTAAGTCGCATGAGCATCCAAGAGCCGACTTAGCTGCAACAGAGCAGCGTACCGAATGCAGATGCCGGCCACCCCTTCAGGTTTCGCCGCAGGTTTCAAGGAGTAAGAAAGATGACGAAAACGACGATTGCGATCGAAGTCGAGCGTCTTGCAAAATTCTACGGCACGCATCAGGTGCTGCATGATGTAAGTCTTACCGTCAAGTCGGGCGAGAAAATCGTCGTTTGCGGACCTTCGGGGTCCGGCAAATCGACATTCATTCGTTGCATCAACAAGCTTGAAGATCATCAGAGTGGAATGATCCGCGTGCTTGGCACCGAACTCAACGATCAGATTGATAACATCAACGAAATTCGCCGAGAAGTCGGTATGGTATTTCAGCACTTCAACCTCTTTCCGCATCTTTCCGTGCTGGAAAATTGCGTATTGGCGCCAATGCTGGTTCGTAAGGTCGACCGGAAAACGGCCGAGCAACAGGCCATGGCATACCTCGAACGCGTCAAAATTCCTCAGAAGGCTCGCAATTACCCTGGCGAACTCTCCGGTGGCCAGCAGCAGCGCGTAGCCATTGCCCGCGCACTTTGCATGAAGCCGGAAATCATGTTGTTCGATGAGCCGACCTCGGCACTCGATCCGGAAATGATTTCTGAAGTCCTCGACGTCATGATCGAACTTGCTCAGGGCGGCATGACCATGGTGTGCGTGACCCACGAAATGGGATTTGCGCGCAAAGTGGCGGATCGTGTGATCTTCATGGATCAGGGCCGCGTTGTGGAAGATGCCCCGCCTGCCGATTTCTTTGACAACCCGCAACACGAGCGTTCGAAACTCTTTCTGAGTCAGATTCTCGGGCATTGAGAGGAGCACCGCGGTGAAGAAGCCGAATATCCTGTTGGTGATGGCCGATCAGATGACGGCGATCGCGCTGTCGATCTATGGCAACAAGGTTTGCCGGACGCCCAATATTGATCGGCTGGCCGCCCAGGGCTCGGTTTTTGAGAATGCTTATTGCAACTATCCGCTTTGCGCGCCGTCCAGGTTCGCGTTGATGACGGGGCGCCTGCCTTCGCGAATCGGTGCTTTCGACAATGCATCGGAATTCCCCGCGGCCGTACCGACGCTTGCGCATTACCTCCGCGATGCCGGTTATTACACCTG